>JBIIZE010000049.1:0-9327 GCA_044346435.1 Burkholderiales bacterium | reverse complement strand
ACCCCGATTACTTCCATAAAGTTGTCGATTGTCAGTGGGCCTGCCCGGCCCACACTCCCGTCCCCGAATACATCCGCTTGATCGCGGCAGGCCGTTACGACGATGCCTACATGGTCAACTGGAAATCGAATGTGTTCCCCGGCATTCTCGGCCGCACCTGCGATCGCCCCTGCGAACCCGCCTGCCGCCGCGGCCGCGTCGAGGAAGGCAACGTCGAGATGCGCAAGCCGACGTCGCACGAAGACGGCCCTAAGCCTGAACCTGTTGCCATCTGCCGCCTCAAGCGCGTTGCCGCCGACAACAAGGACGACGTCGCGGCACGCATGCCGAAAGCGCCGAAACAGAAAAACGGCAAACGCATTGCCTGCATCGGCGGCGGCCCGGCTTCGCTGACGGTTGCGCGCGACCTCGCACCGCTGGGTTATGACATCACCGTGTTTGAAGCCGACCCGAAAGCAGGCGGCTTCATGCGCTCGCAGGTGCCGCGTTTCCGTCTGCCGGAAGCCGTCATCGACGAGGAAGTGGGCTACATCACCGGCATCGGCAACATCACGATGCGCACCGGCGAACGTGTCGACAGCCTGAAAAAAATCGTCGCCGAAGGTTACGACGCGGTATTCGTCGGCACCGGCGCACCGCGCGGCCGCGATCTTGATGTGCCCGGCCGCGCCGAAGCGGCGAAAAACGTGCACCTCGGCATCGACTGGCTCGCCAGCGTGTCCTTCGGTCACATCGACAAGATCGGCAAGAAAGTGATCGTGCTCGGCGGCGGCAACACCGCGATGGACTGCTGCCGCTCGGCGAAGCGCCTCGGCGGTGAAGACGTCAAAGTCATCGTGCGCTCCGGCTACGAAGAAATGAAAGCCAGCCCCTGGGAGAAGGAAGACGCCATCGAAGAAGGCATTCCCATCCTCAACTTCATGGTGCCGAAGTCCTGCACCGTCAAGGACGGCAAGCTCACCGGCATGACCTTCGAAAAGGTCAAGGCGGAATACGACGCCAAGGGCCGTCGCAATCTGGTGCCGACCGGCGAACCCGACCACTTTGTTGAATGCGACGACGTACTGGTCGCCATCGGTCAGGAAAACGCCTTCCCCTGGATCGAGCGCGATGCCGGCCTCGAATTCGACAAGTGGAACATGCCGGTTGTCGACAAGGTGACCTTCCAGTCGACCAACCCGAAAGTGTTTTTCGGCGGTGACGCCGCCTTCGGTCCGAAAAACATCATCTGGGCGGTCGCACACGGCCACGAAGCGGCGGTGTCGATCGACAAAATGCTCACCGGTGAAGAACTGAAAGACCGTCCGCTGCCGGCCGTCGTGGTGATGTCGCAGAAAATGGGCATTCACGAGTGGAGCTACGACAACGACGTGTCCGCCGCACTGCGCCACAAGGTGCCCTGGCAGGATCAGAAGCTGACGCTGAAGAACATCAAGGTCGAGGTCGAACTCGGTTTCGATCCGAAGTCCGGCTTCGCCGAAGCCCAGCGCTGCCTCAACTGCGACGTGCAGACGGTGTTCGCGCCCAAGCTGTGCATCGAGTGCGACGCCTGCGTCGACATCTGCCCGATGGACTGCATCACCTTCACGCCCGACGGCGAGGAAGCCGATGTGCGCCAGCGCCTGACCGCGCCGTCACTGCATCCGGACCAGGGCTTGTACACCTCGGAGCCGCTGCGCATGACCGCGCGCATCATGGCCAAGGACGAAGATGTCTGCCTGCACTGCGGCCTCTGCGCCGAACGCTGCCCGACCGGCGCCTGGGACATGCAGAAATACCTCGTCGAGATGACCCACGCCGGCCCCGGATGCCGCAAACCCCAACGCAAAGCCGCCTGATCACGGACCCGTCATGAATCAAATCAGCGCCATCAACGATTTTGTCGTCAAGTTCGCCAACGTCAACGGCTCCGGCTCCGCCTCGGCCAACGAACTGTTCGCGCGTTCCATCCTGCGCATGGGCGTGCCGGTCAGCCCGCGCAACATTTTCCCGTCGAACATCCAGGGCCTGCCCACCTGGTACGAAGTACGCGTGACGGAAAAGGGTTACCTCGGCCGCCGCGGCGGTGTCGACCTGATGGTCGCGATGAATCCGCAAACCTGGGACAACGACGTCAAGGAAATCGAGCCGGGCGGCTATTTGTTCTATGACAACTCCAAGCCGCTGCCCGAGAGCAAGTTCCGCAAAGACATCACGTTGATCGGCATGCCGCTCACCGAAATCTGCAACGCGACCTATACCGATCCGCGCCAGCGCCAGCTGTTCAAGAACATCATTTACGTCGGCGCACTGTCGGCCCTGCTCGAAATCGACCCCAAGGTCATCGAACAGCTGTTTTCCGAGCAGTTCAAGGGCAAGGAAGCACTGCTGCAGTCCAACGTCAAGGCGCTGCACCTCGGCCGCGACTACGCACTGAAGAATCTGCCCTGCCCGCTGGGCCTGCGGCTGAAGCCGGCCAACAACGTCGGCGACCGCATTTTCAGCGACGGCAACAGCGCCGTGGCGCTGGGCGCGGTGTACGGTGGCGCCTCGGTTTGCGCCTGGTATCCGATCACGCCGTCGTCGTCCGTCGCCGAAGCCTTCATGAGCTACTGCAAGAAGCTGCGCGGCGATGCGGAAACCGGCAAGAACAAATACGCCATCATCCAAGGTGAAGACGAACTGGCTTCCATCGGCATCGCCATCGGCGCGGGCTGGAACGGCGCACGCTCCTTCACGGCAACCTCGGGCCCCGGCATTTCGCTGATGACCGAGTTCATCGGCCTCGCCTATTTCGCGGAAATTCCCGTGGTGCTGGTCGATGTGCAGCGCGGCGGACCGTCCACCGGCATGCCGACCCGCACCCAGCAGTCCGATGTGCTGGCCTGCGCCTACGCGTCGCACGGCGACACCAAACACCCGCTGCTGTTCCCGGAAGATCCGACCGAGTGTTTCGAAATGACCGCTCAGTCCTTTGACATCGCGGAGCGCCTGCAGACCCCGGTGTTCGTGATGACCGATCTTGATATCGGCATGAACACGCGGCTGTGCCGCCCCTTCAAATGGGACGACAACAAGGAATATGACCGCGGCAAGCTGATGACCTACGAGAAACTCGAGGCCGGCGCCGAATTCGGTCGCTACCTTGATGTCGACGGTGACGGCATTCCGTACCGCACGCTGCCGGGCACCCACCCGACCAAGGGTGGCTATTTCACCCGCGGCACCACCAAAAACCGCTACGCGATCTACTCCGAAGCCGGCCCCGACTACGTCGACAACATGCAGCGCCTGATGCGCAAGTTCGAAACCGCAAAAGCGCTGCTGCCCCAGCCGGTGCTGCACCAGGCCGCCAAACCGGCAAGTTTCGGCGCGATCTACTACGGCTCGACCAGCCCGGCGATGCAGGAAGCGCTGGATGTGCTGGCTGAAAACGGCGTCCACATCAATGCGCTGCGCGTGCGCGGCTTTCCTTTCGCCGATCAGGTCAAGGATTTTGTCGCCGCGCACTCGGGCACCTTCGTCATCGAGCAGAACCGCGATGCCCAGCTGAAAACCCTGCTGGTGACCGACGCCAAGATCAATCCCGCGCAGCTGATTTCATTGCTGCATTACGACGGCACGCCGATCACCGCACGCTTCATCGTCGACCAGATCACCAAACACATCAGCGCACACAGCGTCGTGCCGCTGAAAAAAGCATCTTGAGCGAAAGAGCAGAAACATGACCTATCTCGCCAAACCGAAACTCCACCACCCTTCGCTGTCGAAAAACCAGGCGGGTTACACGCGCCGCGACTATGAAGGCAAGATCTCGACGCTGTGTGCCGGCTGCGGCCACGACTCGATTTCGGCCTCGATCATCCAGGCCTGCTGGGAACTCGACATCCAGCCGCACCGCGTCGCCAAGCTCTCGGGCATCGGCTGCTCGTCGAAAACCCCGGATTACTTCCTCGGCAACTCGCACGGCTTCAACAGCGTGCACGGCCGCATGCCCTCGGTGCTGACCGGCGCCAACCTCGCCAACCGCGACCTGCTGTATCTCGGCGTGTCGGGCGACGGCGACTCGGCCTCGATCGGCCTCGGCCAGTTCGCCCACTGCATGCGCCGCGGCGTGAACATGGTCTATATCGTCGAAAACAACGGCGTTTACGGTCTGACCAAGGGTCAGTTTTCGGCCACCGCCGACAAGGGTTCGAAATCCAAGCGCGGCGTCGTCAACTCCGACGAACCGCTGGACATGATCGGCATGGCCTTGCTGCTCGGCGCCACTTATGTCGCACGCAGCTTCTCCGGCGACAAGAATCAACTGGTGCCGCTGATCAAGGGCGCGATCGAACACAAGGGCGCTGCCTTTATCGACGTGGTCTCGCCCTGCATCGCGTTCAACAATCACGCGGGTTCGACCAAGTCCTACGAATACGTGCGCCAGCACAATGAAGCGGTGAACCGCCTCGACTTCATTGAAGACCATCAGGAAATCACCGCTGACTATGCGCCGGGTGAAACAGTCACGGTCCACCAGCATGACGGCTCGGCACTGCGCCTGAAGAAAATCGCCAACGATTACGATGCGACCGACCGCGTCAAGGTGATGAACTATCTGCAGGAACACGCCGCACGCGGCGAAGTGATTACGGGGCTGCTCTACATCAATCCGGATTCGGAAGACCTGCACGAGCACATCAACACCGTGGACACGCCGCTGAATCAGCTCGGCGCCAAGGACCTCTGCCCGGGCACGCCGGCACTCGAAAAAATCAACGCCTCGCTGCGCTGATCTACTGCGGGCACGGCGCCGGATTTAATCAAGTATTTGTTGTTATTGATTAATTTCGAGCGCCTGACCCCGGGCGTTTCCACCAGCAGGCCTCGCGCCCGCGACGCCAGATACAGCTCCAGATCCACCAGTTCCGCCGAGCCCGCCGCCGGCTGCTCGGCGCGCACGCCGAAATAACAGGCACGCAGGCGACGGTGCAATGAACCCACCGATTGCCACTCGAGCCGGTAAACCGGATAGGTATTGCCGTGCCCTTCGCTGACGGTGTCAGCCAGCAGTTTGCGACCGGCATTTTGCTCGTGACAATGGGTGCAAGCCAGATTCATCTGACCCTGGCGGCGGTAATAACTTTCACGGCCACGCTCGAAATGCGCGCGGTTCGTTTCGTTGATCTCGACATTGACCGGCATGCCGCGGGACTGGTGCGCGACGTAGGCGGTCAGCGCCAGCAGTTCTTCGGATTCATAACGCAGCGTATCCGCACCCTGCCTGCGCTCGCGACACTGGTTGATGCGCGCTTCCAGATTGAGCAGCGACTTGCCGTTTGCATCGAGCCGCGGATATCGCGTGGCGGCCCCCTTCATCGCCGTCGGCGCATCCTGATGGCAACTGGCGCAGGACTTTCCGCTGCGCCCCGCCGGCGCACCCCACAATTTTTCGCCGCGTGCGACCCACAACATGCCGGGATTGCCAAAATCATCCGCCTGCAAGGCGCGTACATCCTTGCCTGCGTATTCGATTCCGGATTTGGGCGGCTGCCGGGGAACTTCAGCCGCAACAGCACCCAAGGTCAGCAAAATGCCGACTATCGATATCCCTATCCGGTACACGACGGGATCAGCCGGTGACCGCAATCGGCGCACGTTCACTGCCGCGCTGACCCGAATCATCGACCCAGTCAAACACCATTTCACCGCTGCTGTCGGCACGGACATAAAACTGCAGCTGCGGATTGGCGGATACGCCCGACCCCATCTCGGCGCGGAACACTTCGACACCGTTGTAACGGCAGGTCAGCGTATTGATCACGTTTTTCGCGATGCGCTGACCGAAATGATCCGGGCGATAACCGGTTTCCATCGGATGCTGAATGGCGATGCGCACCGGGATGATGTCGCCACGGCGTGCCTGCGCAGGAACCTGGATGCGGGCAAGCATGCCGGTCAGCCCTCCAGGCAGGCGAGTTCGGTGACGATGACATGCGCGCTGCCCATCCAGAAGCTGCCGTCGGAAACTTCGGCAACGGCGATGACGTCCTGAATATCGGCAACACGGATGCGCGTGACAATCTCGGCGCGACCGGAATACGGCCCCAGCGCGTAGCTGGCCACTACCGGGCGCGGATTGCGCTCAGCCAGAATGGTGATACGCCGCACATGATCGGCAGCGGTCATCGGGCTGTCTACTGTGATGCGCAGCGGAACCGAATGCCCGTTGTCGGCAAGGGTTGGCGTATCGACGACGACACGGCCGATACGCACCGGCGACCCGCGGCTCACATCACGCAGCAGCGCCTCGCGCTGCGGATTCTGCTGTGCCTGCGCCAGCGCCGGCGCAAGCACCAGTGCGGAGCAGGAAATCAGGAAACGTCGCCGGTCGGCAGGCATGCTCGGTCTATTTCAGTGTTTTCAGATAAGCAATAACATCTTCGATCTGCCGGGCCGTCAGCACCGGCTTGTCGCGCCAGGCCGGGGCCACACGCACCAGGCCCTCAACCTTGTAGTAGGACGGCATCACCGTATCGGGGTTCAATCTCGACGAATCAACAATACGCAGTCGCAACTGGCCTTCGGACAGGCGCCCACCGACGCCGGACAGCGGCGGCGCAATATCACCCATGAAACGCACGCCGGTCTCCGCCACCGCATGACACAGCAGGCAATTGCCCTCACGCCCGCTGATCACCTCGCGACCGCGCAGCGGGTCGCCCACGCCCGGAACCAAAGGCGCATGAATGGCGTCGCCTTCAATCCGGTAGGACTCCAGTGGCGGAGCAGCCGCGACGGCGTAACCCGCCATCGCGGCCAACATCATGGCCCAACCTGCGCAACGCACCTTCCGTGACTCAGACCAGCGTCAGACCCTGCTTGGACAACGGCAGGCTGCGCACCGGTTTGCCGGTCGCGGCATGAATGGCATTGAGAATCGCCGGTACCACCACGCAGATCGTCGGTTCACCGACACCGCCCCAGAAATCATGGGTCAGCGGCAGTATCACTTCGACCTTGGGCATTTCGGCAATCTTCATCACGCGGAAATTGTGGAAATTGGTTTCCACAACGCGGCCGTTATCCACGGAAATTTCACTGTGCAACGTGGTCATGCCGTAGGCCACCGAACCTTCGATCTGCGCTGCCGTCTGATCCGGATTAACGACATTGCCGCAATCCAGCGCGAACACACAACGGTGCACCTTGACCTCGCCTTTCGGGCTGACCGACACCTCGGCCACTGCTGCCGAGTAACTGCCGTAGCCCATGAATTGCGCGATGCCGCGGAACACGCCTTTCGGCAGCGGCTTGCCCCAGCCGGCCTTTTCGGCGGCGGCATTGAGCACACCCAGATGCTTGGGACGCTCGCTCATCAGCGAACGGCGGAACTCCAGCGGATCGCGGTTCGCGAGTTTCGCGACCTCGTCCATGAAGCATTCCATGAAAATGCCGTTCTGGTTGGTGTTGACGCCACGCCACGGACCGACCGGCAGATGCGTATTGCGCATCGCATACTCGGTGCGCAGATTCGCATGGGTGTAGCCGATCTGCGCATCACCCTCAAGAGTTTGCCACAGCCCCTGTAACTGGCGGCGGTCCTTGCCTTCCTTGATCGCAGCCGGATTGGCAAAGGCATTGATCGACTGGCCCGACACCCGCAGATGCAGGCCGGCCAGATTGCCTTTTTCGTCAACACCGGCAGACAAACGGCACTGTGCAATCGGGCGGTAAAAGTCGTGGGCCTGATCTTCTTCGCGGGTCCACACCATTTTCACCGGTACCCCGGGGAATGCTTTGGCAATCGCCACGCCCTGACGCACCACATCCTGGTTGCCGATGCGCCGGCCGAAGCCGCCGCCCAGATCCATGACGTAAGCTTCACATTTATCCAGGGGCTGACCCGACGCGCTGGACAAGGCGGCGAGTGAGGCTTCCAGGCTCTGCGTCGGAATCCAGATCTCGGCCTTGTCCGGGGACAGTTTCACCGTACAGTTCATCGGTTCCATCGCGGTATGCGAAGTGAACGGCACGCTGTAAACCGCTTCGATTTTTTTCGCCGCCGCCGCAATCGCTTTCGGCGCATCCCCGGTGTCGATATCTGCAAATGCATCGCTGCCGGTCAGTCCGGACTTCAAATGTTCCGCGATCGACGCGCTGTTGACCTTGGCATTGGGACCCTCATCCCAGACGATGGACAATGCATCCATGGCCTTTTTGGCGCGCCACCAGGTGTCGGCCACCACCGCCACCGTGGTGTCGTTGACCTTCATCACCGACTTGACCCCTGGCATTCCCTTCACTTTGGAATCATCAAAGCTGACGAGTTTGCCGCCGAACACCGGGCAGTCCTTTACTGTCGCATGCAGCATGCCCGGCATTTTCAGGTCGATGGCATAGACCTTCTGGCCATTGAGCTTGTCCATGGTGTCCAGGCGACGCAGGCCTTTGCCGGCAATTTTCCAGTCCTTGACCGGCTTCAGCGTAATGGCCTTCGGATCCGGCGGCGTCAGCTTCGCAGCTGCCGTGGCAACTTTGCCGTAGGAGGTCTTGCGTCCCGAACCGGCATGACTGATCACGCCGTTGCTGACCGTCAGTTCGCCAACAGGAACATTCCACTCATTGGCCGCCGCCTGCATCAGCATCATGCGCGCAGCAGCGCCGCCGCGACGTACATAGTCATGCGACTGACGGATGCCGCGACTGCCGGAAGTCGACATATCGCCCCAGGCACGTTTACGCGCCAGATTCTGACCGGCAGTGATCTGTTCGGTCTTGACCTTTTTCCAATCACATTCCAGTTCCTCGGCAACCAGCTGGGCCAGACCGGTCATCGTGCCCTGACCCATCTCGGCGCGGGCAATGCGGATCACGCAGCTGTCGTCCGGCTGAACCACCACCCAGATGTTGACCTCGGAGGCTGCAGCACCGCTTTGCGCTGCGGCCGGGGCAATACCGAAGGGCAGACTGAAGCCCAGTGCCAGACCGCCGCTTGCAGCAGCCGTACCCACCAGAAATTTGCGACGCGAGATTTTCGGCATTTCGCTGGAAACCGTTTTTTTCATGTCCATGGGTTCTGATCCTAGACGGTGGTTTTGTCAGAAGGGGTCGCGTCAACGCTTCCCACCTTGGTATTGCCTGCGGCCATATGCACCGCGGCGCGTATGCGGTGATAGGTGCCGCAGCGGCAGATATTGGTCATCGCGTCGTCGATGTCCTTGTCGGTGGGCTTGGGTTTTTTCGCCAGCAGTGCCGCAGCCGCCATGATCTGGCCGGACTGGCAGTAGCCGCACTGGGGCACGTCGATGGCCGCCCAGGCTTTCTGCACCGGATGCGAACTGTCCCTCGACAGCCCCTCAA
>JBIIZE010000430.1:0-2504 GCA_044346435.1 Burkholderiales bacterium | reverse complement strand
GACCTGTATTACCTGGAACGCGCCTGCATGCTGCAGGTGCTGGGCATGGGCACCGGCAGACCGTTGCGTCAGGTGCCGGATGCGATCGCACAGAAAACCGCAGCGCAGATGACGGATGACACGCAGGCCCGCCTGCACTTTGTCGCGCTCAAACGCCTGCTTGATCGCGATGAACCGGGATGGTCAAGCCCCGACTGAACCGTAACGCGCTGTTCAGATCGTTAAAAAATCAGTGGTAGACCACCGGTGAATTCAGCAGCACGCTGAAGTTGTCGAGAAAGGCGTCGATGTTTTCGGTCGACGCTTCTTCGCCTGCCGCCGCGTTCATCGCATTGGCGAATTTTTCCGCGACATCACCGGTAAAAAACGTGCCGCGAGAGGAGCGCTTGTCCACCAGCTCGAGGCCCTGCTGGCCGGGATACTCCGCGACGTAATACTGCTCACTGTTATAGACCAGGCGCATGGCGATCTCCGGTTAATGTAAGTTATTGATTTTAATAAATAAATATTAAATCTAAACTACATTCCAAAGATGGGGCCGGCACCCCGCTTTTCAAGGGCTGCGCCGCCGGTTGGCCACCGCAATGCCGACCAGAATCAGTGCCAGGCCCAGATAGGCGTTGGGCGAAGGATGTTCGCCCATGATCCACAATCCCAGCATGACCGCCACTCCGGGGCTCAGATAATTCACCAGCGACATGAAACTGGGTCCGGCGGAGCGGATCAACTGAAAGTAGAGCACCGTCGCAATCGCCGTCGGCACCACCCCAAGCCAGCACACCGCTGCCACCGACTGCCAGCGCGGTACCGGCATGGATGGCGAGTACTGCCATAACGCCATGGGAACCACGATCAGGCTTGCCACCAGCAGCGTTGCCGCCGCCGCAACCAGCACATCGCCCTTGATGATCAGGCGCGTCAGCACGCTCTGCAGGGCGTAACACAGCGCGCCGCCGAGCACCGCCAGTTGCGAGACGATGCGCACCGCATCGCCGCCGATGCCGGCCAGCGCCGCCGGTCCCATCAGCAGCACAATGCCGCAGAAGCCGCCGGCAAAACCGATCGCGCGCTGCCGTGTCATGTGTTCGCCCGCAATCAGGAAGTGTGCGAGCACGATGGTCGCCAGCGGCATGAAGGCCATCAGGATGCCGGCGAGCGCACTCTCCACCACCTGCTGTCCCCAGGTAATCAGGTAAAACGGGATCGCATTGCCGATCAGCGCCACCACCACGAATGGCCACCAGTTGCGCCCCAACGCCGGCAGCCGCCGCCCGCTGGCGTAGACAAAAAAGATCAACACGATGGCCGCAATGCCGATGCGTCCCGCAACGATGATCAGCGGCGGCAAACTGGAAACCGCAATGCCGTTGAACATGAATGAGGATCCCCACATCGCGACCAGCGCGAACAGCAACAGCCAGTCGTTCAGCGTACGTTGAGTGGACATCAGGGGGAAGACCTGCGTGAAGACGCGGGCTTTTGGGTTGTTTTATTGCGGGCAAGCATACACGTAAAAAAGATTGCCGATCACAGATGTCCCGGCATGCCAAAGATGTGGAAGTGCCGGCGGTGATCTGCCGATAAAGCCGGCCGCGGTCATCATGCGCTCACATGATAAAATCACCCTTTACGGATATTCGACTGATGACCACGCCCTCTCCACTGACCGCCCTCTCCCCCCTCGACGGCCGCTACAACAGCAAACTCGGCGGGCTGCGCGACTGCTTCAGCGAGCAGGCGCTGATCCACCAGCGGGTACGCGTCGAGGTCGAATGGCTCAAGGCCCTGGCTGCGGAACCGGCGCTGAAGGAAGTACCTGCCTTTTCCAAGACCACCGTCGCCGAACTCGATGCTTTGGTCAAACAGTTCTCCGAAACCGACGGCGCGCGGGTCAAGGCCATCGAAGCCACCACCAACCACGACGTCAAGGCAGTGGAGTACCTGCTGAAGGAGCGGCTGGCGAAAAACGCCGAGGTCACCAAAGTCGCGGAATTCATTCACTTCGCCTGCACTTCCGAAGACATCAATAACCTCTGCCATGCGCTGATGCTGCAACAGGCCCGGAGCCAGGTGCTGTTGCCGGCGCTGGACGCGATCATCACCCGCCTTCGCGCACTGGCGCATGACCTCGCCGATGCACCGATGCTGTCGCGCACCCACGGCCAGCCGGCTTCGCCGACGACGCTGGGCAAGGAAATGGCCAATGTCGTGGCACGCCTCGACCGTGCCCGCACGCGCGTTGCGGCAGTTTCACTGCTCGGCAAGATCAACGGTGCGGTGGGCAACTACAACGCGCACCTCTCGGCCTATCCGGAAATCGACTGGGAAGGTTTCGGCAAAAAGTTTGTTGAATCGCTGGGCCTGGAATTCAATCCCTATACCATCCAGATCGAGCCACATGACGCCATGGCCGAACTGTTTGATGCAGTCGCCCGCAGCAACACCATCCTGCTCGACCTCAACCGCGACATCTGGGGCTATATCTCCGTCGGTTACTTCAAGCA
>JBIIZE010000426.1:0-2529 GCA_044346435.1 Burkholderiales bacterium | reverse complement strand
GACCTTGATCAGGCGATCTTCGATATCCAGCGCCGCGTTGTCTTCAGCACCGCTGGAAATATGGGTAAATGCGTCGTCAAGATGCCGGTCAGCATCAGCGCCAATGTGATAAGTGCCCGCCTTCTCCAGTTCGCGCAGCCGGTAATCGGTACCGGCATCGACGTTGACAACAGTCATGCGCTCGAGAATCAGATCGATCGCCGGAAGAAACTGAACACGCTGCAGGCCGTGCTGATAAAGCTCGGTCGGCGCAAAATTCGAAGTCGTCAGCAACACCACACCCTCTGCCATCAACCCTTCCAGCAAACGGCGCATCAGCATCGCATCGGTGATATCGGTGACGTGAAACTCATCCAGGCAGAGGATCTTCGCTTCCGCTGCGATGTCACGCGCGATCAGCGACATCGGATCGGCCTGCCCCTGGTGCCTGGTCAGCCCCTTGTGGATCTCCTGCATGAAGCGGTGAAAATGTACGCGCTTCTTGGTGACATCCGGCACGAACGCAAAAAAGCTGTCCATCAGGAAACTCTTGCCGCGCCCGACGCCGCCCCACAGGTAGACACCCCGGATGACACGGTCGCGATTGAGGAAGCTCAGCAGACCGCGACGCTGCTGGCGATGGTCGAGGTCATCATGCACCCGCTGCAGTTCGCGGGCAGCGGCGTGCTGGGCGTCATCCGGGACGAACGCATGCTCTGCGGCGCGTTCGCGCAGGAACTGGACGAAATCAGCGGACAAGGTCGAGCAGGACTTCGGGGTTACAGGTTCAGCGTCCTGTTGTCCACGGCCAGCGCCGCTTCCTTCATCGCTTCGGACAGCGACGGATGCGCATGGCAGATCATTGCAATGTCTTCGGAGGCGGCACCAAATTCCATCGCCACCACGGCCTCGGCGATCAACTCGGAAGCCATCGGTCCGATGATATGCACGCCGAGAATACGGTCGGTACGTTCATCAGCCAGGAATTTGACGAAACCGGTGGTGTCACCCAAGGCGCGCGCACGGCCATTGGCCATGAACGGGAAGGAGCCGGAGCGGTATTTCACGCCCTCCTGTTTCAGCTGCTGCTCGGTTTTGCCAACCCAGGCAATTTCCGGAGAGGTATAAATGACCCAGGGCACGGTATTGAAATCGACATGACCATGTTTGCCGGCGATACGCTCTGCCACGGCAACACCCTCTTCTTCCGCCTTGTGCGCCAGCATTGGACCGCGGACGACGTCGCCAACGGCCCAGACGTTGCCGAGGTTGGTCTTGCAATCGCCATCAACCGCAATGAAACCGCGCTCGTCGAGCTTGAGGCCGACGGCGTTGCCGTTGAGACCATTGGTATTGGGCACACGTCCGATTGACACGATCAGCTTGTCGACGACCAGCGTCTGCGCCGCACCGGCACTGTCGGTGTATTCAACAGTGACGCCTTTTTTCGCGGTGATCTTGCCGACCTTGACGCCGGTATGAATCGCAAGCCCCTGCTTGATGAACACCTTCTGCGCTTCCTTGGCCACCTGTTCGTCGACCGCGCCGAGGAAGGCCGGCAGCGCTTCGAGCACGGTGACTTCCGCACCCAGACGGCGCCACACGCTGCCCATCTCGAGGCCGATCACGCCGGCACCGATTACACCGAGCTTTTTCGGGGTTTCGGCAATCGCCAGTGCACCGGCGTTTTCGAGAATCAGCTTGTTGTCGAAAGGCACATCGGGTAGCGCGCGCGGGTTGGAACCCGTGGCGATGATTACGTGTTTGGCGGTCAGCACATCGGCGGTTTTGCCCGACACCTGGATCTGCCAGGCACCGGCGGCACCACCGGCAAAAGCGCCCCTGCCGTGGAAAAACGTCACCTTGTTTTTCTTGAACAGGTAGAGGATGCCTTCGTTATTCTGTTTAACGACCTTGTCCTTGCGCTTGAGCATCTGGCCGACGTCCATGGCCAGGCCTTTGACCTGGATGCCGTGTTCGGCAAAGGCATGACCGGCATGATCAAAGTTCTCGGAGGACTGCAGCAAGGCCTTCGACGGAATGCAGCCCACGTTGGTGCAGGTGCCACCAGGGGCAGGCTTGCCGTCCGGGGTGCTCCACTCGTCGATGCAGGCAACCTGCATGCCGAGCTGCGCAGCACGAATGGCTGCAATGTATCCGCCGGGACCGGCGCCGATGACAACTACGTCGAAGTTTTTAGCCATTTTTTTAAACCGGTAATTGGTAATTGGTGATTGGTGACTGGTGGGCAATGGCGTGATGCGCCATTTACCAATTACCAGTCACCATTTACCGCCTTAAATGTCGAGCAGCAGACGCGCCGGATCTTCCAGCGCTTCCTTCATCGCCACCAGTGCCAGAACCGCTTCGCGACCGTCAATGATGCGGTGATCATAGGACAGCGCGAGGTAGTTCATCGGCCGGATCACGACCTGGCCGTTTTCCGCCACCGGACGATCCTTGGTTGCGTGCACACCCAGAATTGCGCTCTGCGGCGGATTGATGATCGGCGTCGACAGCATCGAACCGAAAGTGCCGCCGTTGGAAATC
>JBIIZE010000048.1:0-9531 GCA_044346435.1 Burkholderiales bacterium | reverse complement strand
CGCAGTTCCAGCCCCAGGCTTTTTTTGCTGCGGGCGTAGATTTTCCAGTTGATCTGGACGTCTTTGGTTTTCCAGGCGCGCAGCGTGTCGCCGGCGGGCGGTTCAACCTTGATCACTTCCGCGCCGAAGTCGGCGAGGAACTGCGTCAGCATGTTGCCGGCGACCAGTCGCGACAGGTCGAGCACACGGATGCTGTTCAGCGTGCCGCGCGCACCGGGTTCGTAGTTTCTGCGGGGCAGTGTCGCCATCAGTCAGCCTTGATGTTGGCGGACTGGATTACCTTGCGCCAGTTGCCGATCTCGCTTTTCACTTTGGCGGTGAAGGCTTCCGGCGTCATCGGCGCGGCTTCGGCGCCGAACTCGGCGAAATGTCTCTTCATCACTTCCGAGGACATGGCCTTGTGGATCTCGGCATTGAGGCGATCCATCACCGGCTTCGGTGTTTTCGCCGGTGCAAACACGCCCCACCACAGCGACACGTCATAACCCGGTACGCCCGATTCGGCGACGGTCGGCAGTTCCGGCATGAATGCGGTGCGTTTGGCGGTGCTGACGGCAAGCGCGCGCAACCGTCCCGATTTCATTTGACCGGTGACCGAAGGCAGGCTGACCAGCAGCACCTGCACCTGGCCGCTCATCAGGTCGGTCAGAGCCGGCGCCATGCCTTTGTGCGGCACATGCACCATGTTGATCTTCGCCATCGACAGCAGCACCTCGGTGCCGAGGTGATTGATACCGCCAATGCCCGACGAGGTGAAGTTGAGCTGGCCCGGTTTTGCGCGGGCGATGCCGATCAGCTCCTTCATGTTTTTGGCCGGCAATGCGGGGTGAATCACATACACCAGCGGTCCCTGACCGACCATGGTGATGCCGGCAACGTCGGCGACCGGATCAAAGGGCAGCTTGGGCTGTAGCGCGGCGCCGGTGGTGAACGAGGTTGAGGTGATATAGATCGTATGCCCGTCCGGTGGCGACTTGGCCATGATGTCAGCGGCGATCATCTGGTTGGCGCCGGGCCGGTTGTCGACCAGTACCTGCTGGCCCATGACCGGTTGCAGTTGCTGGCCGATGGCACGCGCGAAAAGGTCATTGCTGCCGCCGGGCGGTGCGCCGACAAGGAAGCGGATGGATTTGGACGGGTAAGTCTGCTGCGCGGCCGCGGGTGTCGCGCTGGCGAGCAGTGCGCCGGCAAGCAGCAGGGGCAGCGCGGACGGCAAAAAGGGGCGGCGGATCATGGGCTCTCCTGAGCGGAAAGGTTTACTGCATGAGGCTGCGCAAATCGGGACCGTCCGCGACGGACACGGCGCCGCGTGGCTCATTCCGGTTTGATGTTGGATTCCTGCGCGACTTTGCGCCAGCGCACGATTTCGTTGTTGACGAATTTGGTGAACTGTTCGCGCGACATCACGCTGGGCTCCGAGCCTTCGCCGGCAAACTTCTGTTTCAGATCGGGTGACTGCAGCGCCTTGGTCAGCTCCGTGGCAAGGCGGTTGATGATGTCATTGGGCGTTTTTGCCGGTGCGGCGAGGCCCCACCAGAATTCGGCCATATAACCGGGCACACCGGATTCGGCGATGGTCGGCAGTTCCGGCATGAATCCGGAGCGCTTCTCGCTGCCGACAGCCAGCGCCTTGAGTCGCCCCGCCTGCACAGAGGTCATCGCCGAGGGCAGGCTGGTCATCACCATCTGCGTATGACCGCCCATCAGGTCCGTCAGCGCGGGGGCGACACCTTTGTACGGCACATGCACGATGTTGATATTGGCCATGCGCTTGAACAGTTCGGTGGCCATATGGTTGTGGCCGCCGGTGCCGGTCGAACCATAGTTGATCTGGCCGGGTTTGGCTTTTGCCAAGGCGATCAGTTCGCGGATGTTTTTCACCGGCAGCGACGGATGCACCACGGCGAGCAGCGGGCCGCGCGCCATCATGCCGATGTAGGCGAAGTCAGCCATCGGGTCGTAGGCCATTTTCTGGCGCAGCGCGGCGTTGGCGGTGAATGAAGCCTGCACGTTGACGATCGTGTAACCGTCGGGGGCTGACTTCGCGACGTGATCGGCGCCGATCATGCCGCCGGCGCCGCCGCGGTTGTCGATGACGATCTGCTGGCCGAGCCCGGGAGCCATGGCCTGGGCGGTAATCCGTGTGAGCACATCATTGCTGCCGCCGGGCGGATACGGCACGACAAAACGGATGGGTTTTGACGGATACGCCTGGGCATAAACGCCGCTTGCGCAGCAGGCCAGCAGCAAGGCGGCGAGCGCGTGGGAAAGCGATCTCATGGTTGTCTCCTCGTGTTCTCGTTATTTCCGCACTGCCGCCACACCGGTGAAGATGCCGTGGTCTAGCGGATTTCCATGCCGTTGGCGATCTGGCGCTCGATCAGGCGGGCTTCATTGCGCAGGATGGTGGCCAGTTCCTGCACGCGGCGATCGGCCATGCGGCTGGAGATCGCCGAAATCGACAATGAGGCAAAAGGCACGCCGCTCTGATTGCGCAAGGCCTGGCCGATCGAGCGCACGCCGGCGAGCGTCGGTGTTTCGCGTACGGCATAACCCAGCTTCTGCGCCTTGCGCGCCTGCGACATCAGCGTCGGTCCGTTGAGGCCGTGCTCCTGCAGGCGCGGCTCGTTGCTGGCGACGATGCTGCGGAATTCTTCTTCAGGCAGCGCGGCGAGAATGGCCAGGCTGCCGGTGCCCACGCCCAGCGGCCGGCGCATGCCGACTTCGAGGGTGAAGGTTTTGATCGGGAAAGTGCCTTCGTGACGGTCGATGCACACGGCGTCAAGACCGCTGCGCTGGGTCAGGAACACGGTGTCGCCGGTGGCTTCTGCGATACGGGTCATCGCCGGGTGGCAGATTTCACGCAGGTTGAAGCGCGGCGCGGCGGTCAGGCCCAGTTCAAAAGCCATGGGCCCAAGGAAATAACGATGGGTTTCGGAGTCCTGCTGCACCATGCCCTCGTGAGCCAGACATTTCAGCATGCGGTGCACGGTCGGTCGCTGCAGGTTGGTGCGTGTGGCCAGATCCAGCAGGCGCGAGCCGGCGCGATTGTGCGCGGCGATTTCGCGGAGCAGAAGGAGCGCGCGTTCAATACTCTGGGTGCCGGTCAGGCGACCTTGTGAATCGTCGTCGGAATTTTTTGCCATGGCCATAACTTAGTCCGAATCGTGAGACTTGGGAGCCGGGATTATGCCACCGTGTCTGTCCTAGCGGAATAGCCAGCCTTATGCTATCTTTTTAAAGACTATTTTCAGCCTGTAAATCCGTTTCGTCCAGATACCGGACGGCCTGCCCGGCACCCGGCGGTCCGCCCCGACAACAATAAAATCCCGATCAAACCCGCTGCGTCGTCACGGATTTTCAATAACATTTTGCCGATTACCGGCAGCTCAGGCTGCCTTGTTCATTTCAACAGGAGCTTCAAGTCATGACCGACCGTTCCAAAGCCAGCGCCCCGACTTCCGCCGGCGCCCGTTTCCGTGCCGCCCTCGCGGCTGAAAAACCGCTGCAGATCGTCGGTGCGATCAATGCCTATCACGCCCGTCTGGCCCAGCGCAGCGGCTTCAAGGCCATCTACCTGTCCGGCGGCGGTGTTGCGGCCGGCTCGCTGGGTGTGCCCGATCTGGCGATCACCACGCTGGACGATGTGCTGACCGACGTTCGCCGCATTACCGACGTCTGTGACCTGCCGCTGCTGGTCGACGTCGATACCGGTTTCGGCGGCGCCTTCAACATTGCGCGCACCGTGAAGTCGCTGATCAAGTTCGGCGCCGCGGCGATGCATATCGAAGACCAGGTCATGCAGAAACGCTGCGGCCACCGTCCGAACAAGGAAATCGTCAGCAAGGACGAAATGGTTGACCGCATCAAGGCTGCGGCCGATGCCAAGACCGATTCCAACTTTGTCATCATCGCCCGCACCGATTCGCTGGCAATTGAAGGTCTGGATGCCGCGGTGGAACGTGCTGTCGCCTGCGTTGAAGCCGGCGCCGACATGATTTTCCCGGAAGCGATCACCGATCTGCCGATGTACAAGAAGTTCGCCGATGCAGTAAAGGTGCCGATCCTCGCCAACATCACCGAGTTCGGCAAGACGCCGCTGTTCACCGTTGAAGAACTGGCGAGCGCGAATGTCGGCATGGCGCTGTATCCGCTGTCGGCCTGGCGCGCCGCCAATGCCGCCGCGCTGAAGGTCTACCAGCACATCCGCAAGGACGGCCACCAGAAAAACGTGGTCGACCTGATGCAGTCGCGTGATGATCTGTACGACTATCTCGATTACCACGATTACGAAAAGAAACTCGACGCGCTGTTCAAGCGCGACAAGAGCTGATCAACCATCCGAAACAGGGGGCGGGGCGATGAAGGGCATCCTGGTATCCAAGGGTTTTGTGGCGCAGTTCGGCGCCGAGCTGCAGGCGGCGATGAAAGCTGCCGGCGTCACGCCGGAAATCATTCATCTGCCCGATGACCCCGCGCAGCGCCTGCCGGCAGACGTGATCGCGAAAATCGAAGTCGCGTACCTGACGCGCGACATCCGGTTTTCGAATCTGTATGAAAGTTACGGCGACACCGTCAAGGATGCGACGAATCTGAAGTGGGCGAATTTCGTCAGCACCGGCATCGACCAGCATCCTTTCCTGCCGGCGCTGCATGAGCGCAAGGTGCGGCTGACCACATCGGCCGGCTCCAACGGCGAACCCGTCGGTCATACGGCGGTGTGCGGCCTGCTGATGCTCGCGCGCAATGTGCCGCGCTGGATCGTCGCGCAGCGTGAACACAAATGGGACCCCGCGCGCGGCGATGCCGTGCCGCGCGACCTGCGCGGCCAGACAGTGATCGTCGTCGGCCTCGGCACCATCGGCGCGACCGTGGCGAAGATGTGTCAGGCGCTGGAAATGAAAGTCATCGGCCTGCGCCGCAGCCCCAAGCGTGACGGCGATCCGGTTGACGAGATGCACACGCTCGACAAACTGCCGGCGCTGCTGCCGACGTGCGACTGGCTGGTGCTGGCCTGCCCGTACACCAAGGAAACGCATCAACTGGTCAATGCCAAAACCCTGGCACTGATGCCCAAACATTCCTATCTGGTCAACGTCGCGCGCGGCGGCTGTGCCGATGAAAAGGCGCTGATCGCTGCGCTGCAGTCGAAACAGATCGCGGGTGCCTATCTCGACGTGTTCGAAAAGGAACCGCTGTCGGCCGATTCGCCCTTGTGGGACATTCCCAACGTCATCGTCTCGCCGCACAACGCCTCGGCGTCCTCCGGCAACGACATCCGCGCCGCGAAAATCTTCACCGAAAACATCAAGCTCTATGCGGCAGGCAAGCGCATGGACAATGAACAAAGTTGAGTGAACAGGGCTGAACAACCATGAAGAAGTGGCAGTGCATTCTGTGCAACTTCATTTATGACGAAGCGGCGGGCTTGCCTGACGAAGGCATCCCGCCCGGTACGCGCTGGGAGGATGTGCCGGCAGACTGGACCTGCCCTTACTGCGGCGCGACCAAGGCGGATTTCGACATGATTGCGATCAACTGAGGCGACTGCGTATTCAAATGATTAAATAGGGTGTCTGACCCCATTTACTGCTTAACTCTATTTATTCTTTTGGTCGCCTCTTGTATTCCTTCATGTCGAAGCCTGCTTAATCGACAAGAATGCTGTGCCTGTGTAGCGCCTGTGTGGAGTGCAGCGTAAATGTTCGGACTGGTTTATCTATTCGCGTTCGGGTTTTATTTATTGGTTTCCGCGTTGGTAGTGCAGCGGACGATGAAATATGCGAGGGTAAACGGGAAAAGCGCGAAACGCTGGGGTTGGAGTGCCGCACTAGCGATGTATCTGTTGGTGTTCTGGGACTGGATACCGACGATGGCAGTGCATCAATACTACTGCGCGACCGAGGCAGGGTTCTGGATTTATAAGACTCCTGAACAGTGGGTGAAGGAAAATCCGGGGGTGATGGAGGCGTTAGTTGGTGAAAAAGGCGCATCCACAGCCCGGCAGGGTGATATGCAAAACTACACTGACATCTATTTCTTAAATCAGCGCTTTAACTGGATAGTCAAACACAACGGTCAGTTCTTATTTAACCGATGGCGACACGAGCAGGAAGTAGTAGATGTCAAAACCGCAGACGTGTTGGCAAGGTACGTGGATTTCTCAACATCACAGACTCGGCGGCAAGCAGGGTGGTCCGGATGGAAAATGTGGCTAGACATCAGAAATTGTAGAGATGGAAAGAATGATGAGGGCAAGATTGGTGAGTTTATGCTCAAGGTAAAACACCCAAAGGAAAATAGGTAATGACCTCAACAACGAAAGGTACCGAGGCCGAATTCGTTTCTTGATAACAACCCTGCGTTGACCTGAGCGGATCAACCCACCTGTCCCGCCGTCTGCGCGTTAGCCCGACCTGCCCCTTGTAGCCGATCGTGCCGCTTCCCCGCAAAACAGCCATAAACGGTTAAAATACAAAGCGTTATTGCAGACCAGCGCCTTGAAGGTGCTTTTTCCATGCCGCTATTTGCCTTCGGACTGAACCACCAGACCGCGCCGCTTGATGTGCGTGAGCGGGTGGTTTTCCACGCCGAACAGGTGACGCAGGCCTTGCGTGACCTGGTGGACCGCCGTCCGGTCAGTGAAGCCGCGATCATTTCGACCTGCAACCGCACCGAGGTCTACTGCACGACCGCGGAACCGCGCACGGCCATCGACTGGATGGCGGATTACCACCGCATGAAGCCGTCGCAGATCCAGCCCTATCTTTATGAGCTGCCGCAGGCGCGCGCGGTGAAACATGCTTTCCGCGTTGCCAGCGGCCTGGATTCGATGGTGCTGGGCGAGCCGCAGATTCTCGGCCAGTTCAAGGGTGCGGTGCGCTCGGCCGAAGAGGCCGGCACGCTGGGCTGGATGCTCAACAAGTTGTTCCAGCGCACTTTCTCGGTCGCCAAAACCGTACGCAGCGAAACCGACATCGGCGCGAGCACGGTGTCGATGGCTGCCGCCGCGGTGCGCCTGGCCGAACGCATTTACCCGAGTATCGGCGAGCAGAGCATGCTGTTCATCGGCGCCGGCGAGATGATCGAACTCGCGGCGACGCATTTTGCCGCGCATCATCCGCGCAAGATGACTTTCGCCAACCGCACGCAGGCGCGTGCGCAGCAGCTGGCTGATCGTTTTTTCGGCCATGTGATTCCGCTGAACGACATCGGTGCGCAGCTGCCGCTGTATGACATCGTCGTCAGTTGCACCGCGAGCCCGCTGCCGATCATCGGCAAGGGCCTGATGGAAAGCGCGTTGAAAGTGCGCAAGCACCGGCCGATGCTGATGTTCGATCTGGCGGTGCCGCGAGACATCGAAACCGAAGTGGCTGCGCTGGACGACGCCTTCCTCTACACCGTCGATGATCTCGGACAGATTGCCCGTGAAGGCATGGACCAGCGCCAGAACGCGGTGGCGCAGGCCGAAGTGATCATCGAGAACCAGGTGTCGGATTTCCTGCACTGGCTGGATAACCGCGAGCTGGTGCCGACGATCCGCGCGCTGCGCGACACCGCCGAGCGCGCGCGCCGCCATGAACTCGAACGCGCCATGCGCAGCCTCGCCAAAGGTACCGATCCGCAGCAGGTCATCGACGAACTGTCGCGTGCGCTGACCAACAAGTTCATGCATCCGCCGTCGCATGCGCTGAACCATGCGGCGGAAGACGAGCGCGACGAACTGTCGGCGCTGATCTCGCGTCTGTACCAGATCCAGCGGCCCGAGTAGCTGCCGCCGCTGTCCGCCGTTGTGGCGGGCACGGCCCATTTCCTTTTTGATGATTCCCGATGAAACCCAGCATAGCCGCCAAACTTGACCAGTTGTCGATGCGCCTCGATGAGGTCGGCCGTCTGCTGACCACCGAGAACATCACGGCGGACATGGACAACTACCGCAAGCTGACGCGCGAACACAGCGAACTGGAGCCGGTGGTCGGGCTGTATCGCCAGTATCAGGGCAGCCTCGGCGATCTGAAGACGGCACAGGAAATGGCGGCCGATCCGGCAATGCGCGAGTTTGCCGAAGCCGAAGTGACGGAAACCAAAACACGCATCGAAGGCCTGGAAGCGGAACTGCAGAAATTGCTGCTGCCGCGCGATCCCAACGACGAGCGCAATATCTTTCTGGAGGTGCGCGCCGGTACCGGCGGTGATGAATCCGCGCTGTTCGCCGCGGAACTGTTCCGCATGTATGCGCGTTATGCCGAGCGCAAGCGCTGGCAGGTCGAGATCATCTCGGAGAGCCCGTCCGATCTTGGCGGCTACCGCGAGATCATCGCGCGCATCATCGGCAACGGCGCCTACTCCAAACTGAAGTTCGAATCCGGCGGTCATCGCGTGCAGCGCGTGCCTGTTACTGAAACCCAGGGCCGTGTGCATACCTCGGCGTGTACGGTGGCGGTGATGCCCGAGGCCGACGAAGTCGGCGAGGTGGTGCTCAATCCGGCAGACCTGCGTATCGATACCTTCCGCGCATCGGGCGCCGGCGGCCAGCACGTCAACAAAACTGATTCGGCGATCCGCATCACGCACTTGCCGACGGGACTGGTTGTGGAATGCCAGGACGACCGTTCGCAGCACAAGAACAAGGCGCGCGCGCTGGCCGTGCTCGCGGCGCGGCTGAAAGACAAGCAGACGCGCGAACAGCAGTCGAAAGAGGCGGCGACGCGCAAGTCATTGATCGGCAGCGGCGACCGTTCCGAACGCATCCGCACCTACAACTTTCCGCAGGGCCGGGTCACGGATCACCGTATCAATCTGACGCTTTACAAGATTGCGCAGATTGTCGATGGTGATATCGACGATCTGGTCGACGCGCTGGCCGCCGAGCATCAGGCCGAGCTGCTGGCGGATCTCGCGGTCGATTAAATCGGTCAACGCTTTGGACAAGGGCGCTTCGTGACGATCGCAGCGGCACTGGCGGAAGCGCAGCAGGTCATCGGCCGGTTGGAGGCCCGCGTGCTGCTGCGTCATGTGCTGCCGTGTGACGAGGCCTGGCTGATTGCGCATGGCGATGACGAGTTGACGGTCGCTCAGTCCAGGGACTACGGGTCACTTGTTGCGCGACGTGCCGCCGGCGAGCCGGTGGCTTACCTGACGGGACATCGCGAGTTTTACGGCCGCGAATTTGTGGTGACTCCCGCCGTGCTGATTCCGCGACCGGATACGGAATTGCTGGTGGAGCTCGCACTTCAACGGTTGCCGGCCCGGGGCGGTGAAGTCCTGGATCTCGGCGCCGGCAGCGGCTGTATCGGCGTGACCATTGCTGCCGAAAGACCGCAGTGCCGGGTGACATTGGTGGATGCCTCGGCAGAAGCGCTCGACGTCGCCTGCAAAAACGCCCATCGCCATGCTGCAGCCAATACCACCATGCTGCGCAGCGACTGGTATGCCGCGGTGGGCGACAAACAATATGATTTGATTGTTTCAAATCCGCCGTATATCGCTTCAGGGGATGCGCATCTGCTGCAGGGCGACCTGCGTTTCGAG
>JBIIZE010000423.1:0-2554 GCA_044346435.1 Burkholderiales bacterium | reverse complement strand
CGCCGCGCCAGTGGCGGCAGTCAACGCTGCAGGCGTTGCCAGCGACAGCGCACAGGGACAGGTCACCACCAGCATGGCCACGGCAATCCACATCGCGCGGGACGAATCAATCTGCCACCAGACCGTGAAGGCCGCCAGTGTCAGCACCAGCAACGAGGCCACAAACCACTGCGCAACACGATCGGCTGCCTGTGCAATTTCCGGCTTTTCCGACTGCGCGCGATCCATCAGCCTCACGATCCCGGAAAGCACAGTCTCCTCACCGACGCGCGTAACACGCATCGTCAGTACGCCTTCCAGGTTGACCGACCCTCCAATCAGCAGATCGCCCTGCCGTTTCACCACCGGCCGTGATTCACCGGTCAACAGGGATTCATCAGCAGCAGAAAAACCCTCAATCACCACGCCGTCGGCGGGGATCGGGTCACCCGGGCGCACCCTGACCAGATCACCGGCCTGCAAGGATGCCGCCGCAATCCTTGTCGTGGCACCCTGCGCATCACCGGTCAAACGTTCCGCAGTCGCCGGTGCCATTCGTGCCAACTGCTCCTGTGTCTGCATCGCCTTGCCGCGCGCTTCCATTTCAAGAAATCGCGCGCCAAGCAGCAGGAACACGAACATCGACACCGAATCAAAAAAAACTTCGCCCGTTGCCGTCCAGGTCGCCCATACGCTGGCCGCAAACGCGATGATGATGCCCAGGGAAACCGGGACATCCATGCCGGCACGTCCGGATCGCAGATCGCGCCATGCGCCGGTATAAAAAGGCATCGATGACCACAGCGCCACCGGCAGCGTCAGCACCAGGCTGGCAATACGCATCAGTTGTTCGATATCGGCCGTCATCGCGCCTTCCGCGACATAGACCGGGAAGGCATACATCATCACCTGCATCATGCCGAATCCGGCGATGAACAGACGCCACAGCAGCACACTGCGCTCGCGGCGCATGCGCTCCTCGGCACGGGTGCGGTCGTAGGGATGTGCTTCGTAGCCCAATGCGGCGACTGCGCCAAGAATCCTGCTCAAGGATGTCTGGCCCGCGTCCCAGCGCACCCGGGCACGGCGGGTCGAATAGTTGAGCATCGCATCACTCACGCCCGGCAGCCTTGAAAGGCGCTGTTCAATCAGCCAGACACAGGCAGCGCAGGTGACGCCATCAATCAGTAATGCCGCCTCACGGACATCGCCATCACCTGCATCGTGGCGGACAAATCCCCGCTGAACCTCCGGCAAGTCATACACCGCGAGTTCATTCGGTATCAGATCCATGCCGCGCACCGAGGGCGGCGCCGCGGTGCGGTTACGGTAGTAAGCGCCCAGACCGTTGTCTGAGATGGTCTGCGCCACCGCCTGGCAGCCGCGGCAGCAAGTGCCGTGCTCCACACCCTCGATCCTGACCGGAAATACCGCGGCCTCAAGCGGCAGGCCGCAATGAAAACACCCCGCGTCGTGATCCGCCGCGGGGTGCTTTGCTGCCGATTCCGGCGTTGCCGCCGTCATCCGTAAACTACTGTCATCAGAACTTCATCCCGACGCCGACACCGAGAACCAGCGGATTGATCTTGAAGTTCGCCGCGGTAGCGCCTGTCGCGACGGTCTTGACGTCAGTATCAATCCAGATTTTTTTCAGGTCAACGTTGAAAAAGAACTGTTTATTGATCGGGAAGTCAGCACCAATCTGCAAAGCGCCGCCCCAGCTGCTGTTATCGACTGTCAGCGTGCCGTTGCTCAAATTGATGTCATAGAACTTGGTGTAGTTGATACCGGCACCGACGTAAGGACGGAATGACGGGCTGTCCGGCGCAAAGTGGTACTGCAACGTCAGGGTCGGCGGCAACAGCGCAACGCTGCCGACAGGGGTACCGTTGGACGTGATGTCATGCTCCCTGGTCGCCAGAATCAGTTCCAGCCCGAGGTTATTGGTCACAAAATACGTAAAGTCCAACTCCAGCGTGGTCTCCGTGCTGGCGTTCAGGTTCAGCGCGGAAGAGCTTGCATCCGGGTTGATATTGATGACCCGGGCACGACCCAGCCAGTCACCTTGTGCGGCGCTCGCCACACCACTTGCCAACGCAATCGCCAGTGCCAAAGGCACCAAAATCCACCGCTTCATTTACATCTCCTTGTGTTGAATTGTGCGAGGTCATGGTATGCATCCTGTAGTTACGACCCTTTGACCCAGATCAAATACCCTGCACATGTCAGGGTTGTCCTTTTAAAATGACGGCTGTGATTACCTGGCTGACCGATAAAGACGAGTTCCCGCCGATTCAACAGGCGCTGACCGAACCCAACGGCCTGCTGGCCGCCAGCGACCGTATTTGCTCATCGCGGCTGCTCAAGGCATATCGTCGCGGCATTTTCCCCTGGTATTCCGATCAGCAGCCGGTGTTGTGGTGGAGTCCGGATCCGCGCATGGTTCTTTTCCCCGACGAATTTCGTATGCCGCGCTCACTAGCCAAACGACTGCGTCGCCGTGACTATGAAATTCGATTGGACAGCGCGTTTGCCGAGGTCATGCGCGAATGCGCAAAGCCGCGCAGCGAGGACG
>JBIIZE010000422.1:0-2564 GCA_044346435.1 Burkholderiales bacterium | reverse complement strand
TATTGGTCGACAGCAGCGGATAAACCGCAAAACCGTTTTTCGCCAGTTCCATCGCCGGCGTGGCGGCTTCTTCAAACGAGATCGTGCCGAAACGGCGCAGCGCCTCGACATAGGTGGCGGGCGCAGCCGGAATCACGGTACGCAGCAGGTTCTCGGGCACGGCCTTGCCGTTGCCGGCGGCAATCAGTTTCGCGACGTCAGTGCTTTTCGGCCAGTAACCGAGACCGGCCAGGCTGATCACCTTGTCGAGTTCCTTCATATAGATCAGCGTCGGCGCCACACAGGCGAAGCTGACCATATCGGGCTGCAGCACGGAAAGCGCCATGGAAGCCGTAACGCCGGCATCGACCGCATTGCCACCGCGGTCAAGCACACGCATCGCCGCCAGCGTGGCCAGGTAATGACCTGCCGACGCCGCGTGGTTGCGGCCGACCAGATTCGGCCGGAAGCTCGGGGCCGGAACGGCCATTTTGACTGCGCGTTTTTTCTCTGCCATGACGCTTCTCCTGCTGCTGTGACGGTTAACCGCCTGCGGCGGTTAACAACTGGCGACTGTTAGCCGCGCTCCGCGAGTGTTTTTCCGCCGGTGCCCCAGGCGTTCTTCGGAATGTCCTGCACGATGATCGAGACCGTCTCGGGTTTGGATCCGAGGGCGTCAACAAAAGCCTGGGTCACTTTTTCGATCAGGACCTTCTTTTGTTCCGGGGTGCGGCCTTCGGCGAGATACAGCTGTGCAAGGGGCATGGCGTCTTCCTTTCAGTACGTTGATGAACAATCAAAACAATCAGGGCGTTACGACCGAAACCACCAAACGATTACTGCTCGAGCTTGATGCCGGCATCCTTGATGACTTTGCCCCACTTCGCGGTTTCGGTCTTCAGGAAGACAGCGAATTCGGCGGGTGAGCTGCCGACCGCGACGGCGCCGGAGGCTTCGAAGGTCTTGCCGATCTCCGGCGACTGCACGATGGCGCCAATCTCACGACCGAGTTTGTCGATGATGGCGCGCGGCACACCGGCCGGTGCGATCAGGCCCTGGAAAGCTTCGGCCTGATAACCCTTGAGCGTTTCACCGACAGTGGGCACGCCGGGCATGGTATCGAGGCGTTTGGCACTGGTCAGCGCAAGGCCTTTGACCTTGCCGGTCTTGATATGCGGTGCGGCGGAAATGGTGGTGGTGAACAGCATGGTGACGCGGCCGCCGATAACGTCGGTGATCGCCGGCGGAATGCCTTTGTAGGGCACATGGATCATTTCGATGCCGGCGGTTTTCTTGAACAGCTCTGCCGACAGATGCGGCGCGGAGCCCGCACCCGGCGTGGCAAAGGTCAGCTCACCCGGTTTGGATTTCGCCAGTGTAATCAGGTCCTTCACCGTCGACACCGGCGCGCCGGCACTGACCACGAGGATGTTGGGCTGGGAATTGAGCTGGGTGACCGGGGTGAAATCCTTCAGCGGGTCATAGGGCAGTTTGGCATAGAGGCTGGGATTGATCGCGAAAGTCGTGGTGATCATCAGCAGCGTGTAACCGTCAGGCACCGCCTTCGAAGCGATTTCAGTGCCGACGATGGTCGCAGCACCGGGCCGGGTATCGACAACAATGCTCTGCCCCCATTTATCCGTGAGCTTTTGCCCGATCAAGCGCGCCGTGATGTCGAGCCCGCCGCCCGCCGCGAAGGGCACGATCATGCGAATCGGTTTGACGGGATAAGCGGCCGAGGCCTTGTCCTGCGCAAAAGCGGCGGTGCTGATGGCGAAAGCTGCGGCACAGCCGGTGAGGATGAGCGACTTCATGTTAAGTACCCCCGGGAAAAAGTCGAAAAGATGTTATCACGCACGCCGCGACATTCCTGTCGCAGGGCTCAGCATCTGGACTGATTGCGGGGCCGCAGGGCCGGCGTCAGCTGCGGGTGACGTCTTCGCGCGCGGCGCGGCTGCGGTTGCGCGCCTGATACAGCATGTCGAGGGTGATCTTGCGCACTTCGAGTTTGCTTTGCTCGATGTGTGCGGTGAGCAGGCGCTGGGCTTCATCAACGCGGCGGCGCTGGATCGCGGTGAGGATCTTGCCGTGTTCGCCGTAGGTCGCGGCAATACGGTCGGACTTGGTGAAATCGAGCCGGCGGATGATGCGCATGCGCTCGGTGATTTCACGGTAGGTGCGCAGCATTTCGTGATTGCCGGTCGACTCAACGATGCGCATGTGGAAGGCCTCATCGAGCAGACCGACTTCCAGCGGATCCTGCAGGCGGTGCTGTTCGTCCACCAGCCAGATTTTCGCCAGTCCGGCGAGTTCAGGGCGATCTTCGGCGGCGCCGCACAATTCACGTACGGCGAAACATTCAATCAGCACCCGGAAGTCATAAAGCTCATCGAATTTCTCGAAACTCAGCATCGGCACCAGCCAGCCGACCTTCGGGATGGCCTCGACAAATCCTTCGTGCTGCAGGCGCTGCAGGGCCTGACGCAGGGGGGTACGGCTGACCTTGATCTGTTGCGCGAGTTCGGATTCGGACAGGCGGTCGCCGGGCATCAGGTCGAAATCAAAAATGCGCTTCTTGATCCGCG
>JBIIZE010000421.1:0-2577 GCA_044346435.1 Burkholderiales bacterium | reverse complement strand
AACCGCGGTGCAGCAACTGAAACCTATCCGCTCAATCCGAATGGATCACCGCAGGGCATTACCGGACTGACAACGGCGGATGGCCGTTTCACCATTCTGATGCCGCATCCGGAGCGCGTATTCCGCGCGGTGCAGAACTCCTGGTACCCGGCGGAGTGGCGCAACGACGGGCCGTGGCTGCGCATGTTCCGCAACGCGCGTCGCTGGGTCGGTTAGAACGGCAACGGGCGCTGTGCAATACAGCGCCCGTTTTAAAAAACATAATAAAAACAGATATTTATGACTTTTCGGTCAACGCAGGTTGCCAGCGCAGATCGAGGGTCAGCGGGAAAGCCGGGTTGTGCACTTCCGGCGCAACCATCATCGGCCCCGGCGTGTGACCGTGATCCCAGAACCGGGCGATGCGCCTCGCTTCAGCCTCGTTGGCATTAACCGGCAGCGTTTCGTAGTTTCGACCACCGGGATGCGATACATGGTATTTGCAGCCACCAATGGAGCGTCCGCTCCAGGTATCAACAATGTCGATGGCCAGCGGCGCATGCACGGGAATGGTCGGGTGCAGCGCTGACGGCGGACTCCATGCGCAGTACCGCACCCCGGCAATGAATTCGCCGGGTGTTCCGGTCGGGGTCATCGGCAGCGCGCGACCGTTGCAGGCGACAATATGGCGCGATTCGGTCAGGCCGCGGGCACGCACCTGCAGGCGTTCAACGGATGAATCGACATAACGTGCTGTTGCGTTGAGTCCGATTTCTTCGCCCAGCACATGCCAGGGTTCGATGGCCTGACGCAGTTCGAGTTCGATGCCGTTATAAACCACGGTGCCATAACGCGGGAAGCGGAATTCGAGGAAGGGCGCAAACCATGCGTCATCAAACGCATAGCCTGCACGCCGCAGGTCTTCCAGAACATCATGAAAGTCGGCAGCAACATAATGCGGCAGCATGAAGCGGTCATGCAGTTGCGTGCCCCAGCGCACCAGTTGTTGGTTATAAGGTGTTTTCCAGAACCAGGCGACCAGCGCGCGCAGCAGCAGCATTTGCGCCAGGCTCATCTGCGGATGCGGCGGCATTTCAAAGCCGCGGAACTCAAGCAGGCCGAGCCGGCCGGTACCGCCGGCCATGGTGTAGAGCTTGTCGATGCAGAACTCTGCGCGGTGCGTATTCCCGGTGAGATCGACAAGGAAATTGCGCAGCAGCCGGTCGGTCATTTCCGGCGGAATGGCAGGTCCATGTTTTTTCTGCAGCAGCGCCATCTGCTGGAAAGCGATTTCCAGTTCGTAGAGATTGTCGTCGCGTGCTTCGTCGACACGCGGCGCCTGGCTGGTCGGGCCGATGAACATGCCGGAGAACAGATAGGACAGCGACGGGTGGTTTTGCCAGTAGGTGATCAGACTGCGCAGCAGGTCGGGCCGGCGCAGCAGGGGGCTGTCCGCAGCGGATTTGCCGCCGAGCGTGATGTGATTGCCGCCGCCGCTGCCGGTGTGGCGGCCGTCGAGCATGAATTTTTCGGTACCGAGCCTTGTCAGCCGCGCTTCTTCATATAGAGCGGTGGTATTGCTCACCAGTTCATCCCACGATTTTGCGGGATGAATATTGACTTCAATGACCCCGGGATCCGGCGTGACCCCGAGCGTGGTGACGCGTGCGTCGTGGGGCGGGCCGTAACCTTCGAGCCGGACCCGCAGTTTTAATGCGGCGGCGGCATTTTCGATCAGCGTCAGCAATGCAAAATACGGTTCGACAGTTTCGAAAGGCGGAACAAACACATACAGCCGCCCGTCGCGTACTTCGACGCACAAAGCCGTGCGCACCAGTTTTTTTCTGTCGGCTGTTTTCTCGGGAAGTACGTTCAGCGGCAGCCGGTAGCCGAGCGCGGAGTCGCCGTTGATCAGGATCAGCTGATCGTCGGGCAGCGGCCACAAGGAACTGATCCAGCTGTTGTCCTTTTTGTCAGCCCCCAGCGAAAGCACATAACCCGCGGCCGTGCCGCCGGGTGCGCGTTTGGCCTTTTCCGGAGGCAGATGGGTCAGCGGATCTTCCCAGGCGGCCAGCAGATTTTTTACGGGAAGTCCGAGTGCGTCAGTCAGGGCTTCAGCGAATCGTTTGGCGTCTTCCGGTTTGGCAACGGGCGCGGTGCTAGCTGCGCCGATCAGCTCCGGATTCCGCCACAGTTTCTGGCCGTCATTGCGCCACTGGATGCCCAGCGCCCAGCGCGGCAGCGGTTCTCCCGGGTACCATTTGCCCTGACCGTAGAACACCAGACCGCCTTCGGCGAAACGTTCTTTCAGTCGCCATGCCAGTTGTTCGGCCAGTTCCCATTTTTTGTCCGATAGCGCGGCGGTGTTCCACTCGTCACCATCCATGTCGTCGATGGACACAAAGGTCGGCTCGCCACCCTGGGTCAGCCGTACATCACCGGATTTGAGCTCGGCATCAATTTTCTGGCCGAGCGCATCAACCGCGACCCATTGCGCCTCGTCGTAGGGCTTGGTCACCCGTGGATCTTCATTGATGCGGGTGATGGTCATGCCGAAATCAAAAATGGTTTCGCAGGGATCGACTCCGCCGCTGACCG
>JBIIZE010000420.1:0-2597 GCA_044346435.1 Burkholderiales bacterium | reverse complement strand
TGGTGCATTTCCATGAATTCCTGCGGCGCGAAGTGGGCCCCCAGCTCGCAAAATAATTTCCATTTATAAACAGATATTTGCGTAACGATCACGGCAGCGGCAGCTGCCGTTATTTTTTCGGCGCTTGATTTTCAGTCGGCGTTTGCTACCTTTGCCGCTCACGTTATTCACCGGATTGCCGCAATGGCCTACAAGACGCTCGTCAGCGCAGAAGAAACCGCAGCGCATCTGAATGATCCGCAATGGATCATCTGCGACTGCCGGCATGATCTTGCCGACTACAGCGCCGGTTACCGCGCCTATCGCAACGGACACATTCCTGGGGCGCGTTTTCTCCATGTCGATACCGATCTGTCAGGCCCGAAAACCGGACTGACCGGCAGACATCCATTGCCGCATCCATCCACGTTCTCATTGCGCCTCGGCGCACTGGGCATCGACAACAGCAAGCAGGTTGTAACCTACGACGACAGCGGCGGCGCATTTGCTGCGCGCCTGTGGTGGATGCTGCGCTGGGTCGGACATGAACGCGTCGCCGTGCTCGACGGTGGCTGGGGTGCCTGGCAGCGTGCAGGACTGCCCTACACCGTCGCACAACCGGCGGTGGAAGCTGCGACCTACAGCAACCGCGTGCAACCGCAGCTGACCGTTGACAGCGCACTGGTCACGGCAAACCTGCAGTCGCGCAAGGCGCAGGTGCTGGATGCCCGCGCACCCGACCGCTTTCGCGGTGGAAACGAAACACTGGATCCGGTCGCTGGACATATCCCCGGCGCCATCAACCGTTTTTTCAAACTCAATCTGGGTGAAGACGGCCGCTTCAAACCGGCAGCAACGCTGAAGCAGGAGTTCGCCGGCATGCTCAACGGCAACAGTCCCGAAACCGTCATCCACCAGTGCGGTTCCGGTGTAACCGCCTGCCACAACCTGCTGGCCATGGAGGTTGCAGGACTGCATGGCTCGCGGTTGTATCCCGGTTCATGGAGTGAATGGGTCAGTGACCGTCGCAGGCCGGTCGCCACCGGCAATGCCTGAACGCCACTTCACGCGCAGGCAGAATCCCAAATAAACAAGGGGCGCATAGCGCCCCTTGTTTATTAATGACCGCTGCAACCGATCAGGCCAACGCTTCAGCCCAGATATTGCGTGCCCAGCCCCAGGCGTATGTGCCTTCAGCCGTGCTTGCCTCGTTCGATACGCCACCGGAACCTTTGACCGGTGACAGCGTTTTCTGCGCCGGATCATAACGATGTACCGATGCCACATGCATCGCGCTGTCGCTGCTGACAAAGCTGTAACAGGTGTTCATCATCATGGTGTCGGTATTGACCGGCTGCCCCTTGATCAGCGCCACCACGGCGGCGGCGCAGACCTTGGCGTGCTGGTTGGCCATGCTGCCCGATTTCGGCATCGCGGGGGCCGAAAGCGTGGCATCCCCGAGCACATGAACGCCTTTCACGGCTGTTGATTCGCAGGTTGTCCAGTCGACGCCGCACCAGCGGTTGTTTGCCGTGATGAGTCCGCTTCTCACAGCAAAATCACCGGCGCGTTGCGCTGGAACGACGTTGATAACGTCAGCCTTGACGTCATCGAACTGCAGCTTGATCGTCATGCCTTTCACGTCAACATCGGCAATCTCGCTGTTCGGCCGATATTCGATCATGCCTTTGTAACGGCCGTTCCACGCAGCGAGAAACAGCCCTTTTTTCGATACCAGATCGGGATTGGCATCGAGAACGAGGATTTTCGATTTCGGTTTTGCTTTCTTGAAATAATCGGCGACCTGGCAGACACGCTCGTAAGGTCCTGGCGGGCAACGGTACGGGGCCATCGGGATCTGCAGCGCATAAACGCCGCCATCGCGCATGGACTCCAGTTGCTTGCGCAGCGCCACCGTCTGCGGGCCGGCTTTCCATGCATGCAGGATCCGGCTCTGGGCATCCGCTGACTTCAGCCCGGGAATCTGATCAAACATGAAATCCACACCCGGTGACACAATAACCCGGTCATAAGAAACGGAATTGCCGCTTGCGAGCGTGACCTGCTTCTTGGCAGCATCAAGGGAAATGGCGGTGTCTTTCAGGACCCGGATACCGCGGTTGCGCAGCCCGTCGTAACTGAACGTGATCTGATTCATCTGCGCGTTGCCGCCGATCACCAGATTGCTGATCGGGCAGGAAACAAAGTGCTCATTGGTTTCGATCAGCGTCACTTCGATATCGGGCGCCCACATCTTCACGAATTTCGCCGCTGTAGCACCGCCATAGCCGCCACCGATCACAACAACCCGTCCTGCGTTCCCGCTACTGCCCGTTGCACAACCGGCAAGAGTAGCGACACCGGCACCGGCCGATGCCCATTTCATGAATTCTCGTCTGGAAATTGTCATGGTTTGCTCCTAGCGAACAGCCGGCGCGGCTGCGGCACGGCCCGGGACTACCGCTGCAAAATAACCTGCGATCAGCTCCAGCTGTTCGTCGGTATAGCCCTTTGCATGCTGGTGCATGATCGTCGCGGGACGTTTGCCTTCACGAAACTCCTGCAACTGCTTCAGCAAATAATTCCGATTCTGACCGGCAAGGCTTGGGGGAACACCA
>JBIIZE010000419.1:0-2601 GCA_044346435.1 Burkholderiales bacterium | reverse complement strand
ACCTGCGGCAGGTGCTGCAACGGCAACAGCAGCGGCAGCGGCCGACACGCCAAACTTCTCTTCCATTTCCTTGATCAGTTGGGACAACTCGAGCACCGTCATGTTCGCGATTGCGTCGAGGATTTCTGCTTTGGCTACAGCCATGTCGTTCTCCTGAATCCTAAAATATTAATAAAAACAATAAGTTACGATCGTGCGGCGAGTGCAGTCCGAAGACCGCGGACTCACGCCGCCTGCTTTTCTTTCTGATCCCGCACTGCAGCCACACCGCGCACGAACTTGGTCGGCACCTCGTTGAGGGTCCGGACAAATTTCGCGATCGGGGCCTGCATCGTTCCCAGCAGGGTCGACAGCAGCTCCTGACGGCTGGGCATCTTGGCGAGCACCGCAACTTCCTGGGCACTCATCAAAACATTCGGCATTGCGCCGCCCTTGATCACGAGACGCTCATTACCCTTCGAAAACTCGTGCAGCAACTTGGCGGCAGCCACCGGGTCGCTCGAAATGCCATAGGCCAGCGGACCAACCATCTGGTCAGCCAGAGCCTTGAACGGCGTTTCGGCAACGGCGCGGCGCGCCAAGGTATTTTTCAGAACGCGGAAGTACACGCCCGACTCGCGCGCTTTTTTGCGCAGTTCGGTCATGTCACCCACGGGCAGGCTGCGGTACTCAGCGAGTACGATGGTCTGTGCTTGCGCAACCTGCGCGCTCACCTCAGCCACCACCGCTTGCTTCTGCTCCAGATTGAGACTCAAGGTCGTTCTCCGTTCAACGTTAAACGATAATCAGTGGAGGCATCCCGGCTCGACTTTGAAACGTTGCCGGAGACCGGCTCTGCTTCGGGGTTTCGCTGTTCCGCTCCCACCGTTTGAAACACGGCGACCATTGATCCAGGAGTCAGACATGAACATGTTTGACCTGTTTCGGGCACACCGTCTGCGTAGGACTTCAGTTTCCGGCCGGGGCATTGCCTCGGCCTTCCTCCAAAAATTAAACCTCTCGGCACCTACGGTCTTTGACAACCCGCCGGCGATGTTCTGCCGACGGCCCAAAGTTCCTGCCCCGCGCACCGGCGCGGGGACTTTTGTTTACTGCTGTACCTGCGCGAAGCTCGACTGGTCGACGCGAACGCCAGGGCCCATCGTGCTGGAGACAGCCACCTTTCTCAGGTAGATGCCCTTGGTACCGGCAGGACGCGCCTTGTTGACGGCATCCACCAGCGCGCGAATGTTTTCTTCGAGCGCTTCCACCGTGAACGAAGCACGACCGATCGTGCATTGCACGATACCGGCCTTGTCGGCGCGGTACTGGACCTGGCCTGCCTTGGCGTTTTTCACTGCCAGGGTCACATCCTGGGTCACCGTACCCACTTTCGGGTTCGGCATCAGGCCGCGCGGGCCGAGAACCTGACCCAGCTGACCGACAACACGCATCGCATCCGGCGTGGCAATGACCACGTCGAAATCCATTTTGCCGCCCTTGATTTCTGCAGCCAGATCGTCGAAACCGACGAGATCCGCACCGGCGTCTTTCGCCTGCTGGGCTTTTTCGCCCTGCGCGAACACCGCCACACGCACAGTCTTGCCCGTGCCCTTCGGCAGCACGACCGAACCACGGACGTTCTGGTCCGATTTCTTGGCATCAATGCCGAGATTCAGCGCGACATCAACCGCCTCGTTGAACTTGGCGGTGGCATTTTCCTTGACCAGTTGCAGCGCGTCTTTCAGCGCATAGAGCTGATCACGGTTGACCTTGGCGCGTACCGCTTTATAACGTTTGGATACATTAGCCATTTCAGACTCCTTCCACATCGACGCCCATGCTGCGGGCGCTGCCGGCGATCGTGCGTACCGCGGCATTCAAATCAGCGGCGGTCAGATCGGGCATTTTCAGTTTGGCGATTTCTTCGACCTGGGCGCGCGTGATGCGACCCACCTTGTCGGTGTTCGGACGTTTGCTGCCGCTGTCGATCTTCGCCGCTTTTTTGATCAGGATCGACGCCGGCGGCGTCTTCATGATGAAGGTGAAGCTCTTGTCCTGATAAGCGGTGATCACCACGGGAATCGGCAGGCCGGGTTCCATTTTCTGCGTTGCGGCGTTGAACGCCTTGCAGAATTCCATGATGTTCAGGCCGCGCTGACCCAGGGCCGGGCCAATGGGCGGCGAGGGATTTGCCTTGCCCGCGGGCACCTGCAGCTTGATGAAGCCGACGACTTTCTTTGCCATTTACACTCTCCTTACGGGTGCAATCGGATGCCGGCAAGCGACACCCTCCCCGCGGTTAATTACTACCAAAGAACGAAATCAGGCCTTTTCGACCTGACCGAAATCCAGTTCCACCGGCGTAGACCGGCCGAAAATCGTCACTGAGACACGCAACTTGCTCTTGTCGTAATTGACGTCTTCCACGTTGCCGTGAAAATCGGCAAACGGACCATCCTTGACGCGCACCGCCTCGCCCACCTCGAACAGCACCTTGGGACGCGGCTTTTCGACGCCTTCCTGAATCTGGTTCAGGATGTTCTGCACTTCCTTGTCCGAGATCGGCGTCGGCTTGGTCGCGGTACCGCCGACACACCCCGTCACCTTGGCCGTGTTCTT
>JBIIZE010000418.1:0-2605 GCA_044346435.1 Burkholderiales bacterium | reverse complement strand
GCTGCACGTTGCGATTATCCGCTCCATCTCGGATTGACCGAGGCGGGCATGGGTTCCAAAGGTATTGTTGCTTCAACGGCGGCAATGGCAGTGCTGCTGCAGGAGGGCATCGGCGATACGGTTCGTGTTTCATTGACGCCTGAACCGGGTGGTGACCGCACGCGTGAGGTCGTTGTTGCGCAGGAGATGCTGCAGACCATGGGGTTGCGCTCGTTTGCGCCGCTGGTGATTGCCTGCCCGGGTTGTGGTCGCACCACGAGCACGGTATTCCAGGAACTGGCCAACCGCATCCAGAGTTATCTGCGCGAGCAGATGCCCGAGTGGCGTGGCCGTTACCCCGGCGTTGAAAACATGCATGTCGCGGTGATGGGCTGCGTGGTCAATGGCCCGGGGGAAAGCAAGCAGGCCAACATCGGCATCAGTCTGCCGGGCTCCGGGGAGACGCCGGTGGCGCCGGTTTTTGTCGACGGCGTGAAAACCGTGACATTGAAGGGTGACCGGATCGCCGAAGAATTTCAGTGCATTGTCGATCAGTACGTGCGTGATCATTATGGCGCCGCTGAAGCGGCCGCTGCCGCTGCGCGCTGACCGGACGGAATCCCGACGATATGGCCAACAAGGTGCAGGGTGTTCGCGGCATGAACGATGTGTTGCCCGATGATGCCCGGTATTGGACGTTTTTTGAAAGTACGGTGCAGCGCTGGTTGCATGCCTACGGCTATCGCGAAATCCGGATGCCGATTCTTGAGCGCACAGAATTGTTTGTGCGCTCGATTGGTGAAGTCACGGATATTGTCGAGAAGGAGATGTATACCTTCAAGGACGAACTCAATGGTGAGCAGCTGACATTGCGTCCTGAAGGTACCGCATCCTGCGTGCGTGCGGCGATTGAACACAATCTGCTTTATCCCGGTCCGCAAAGACTTTGGTACCGCGGGCCGATGTTCCGGCATGAACGGCCGCAGAAGGGGCGTTACCGGCAGTTCCACCAGGTTGGTGTTGAGGCGCTGGGGTTTGCCGGCCCCGATATTGATGCCGAGCAGATCCTCATGTGTGCGCGTCTGTGGAAGGATCTGGGTCTGGACGGCATCGCCCTGGAAATCAATTCTCTGGGATCTTCAGAAGCCCGTGCGCGTTATCGCGCGAAACTGGTCGCCTACCTGGAAAGCCGTATCAGTGAACTGGATGAGGACGCCAAGCGGCGCATGCACAGTAACCCGCTGCGCGTGCTCGACAGCAAAAACCCGGCGATGCAGTCGATCATCGAAGCGGCACCGCAACTGGCCGATGACCTGGATGACGAGTCCGCGCAGGCGTTTGCCGCTCTGCAGGCTTCGCTTCGAGCCGCCGGACTGGCATTCCGTATCAACCCGCGCCTGGTGCGCGGGCTGGACTATTACAATGGCACTGTCTTTGAATGGGTGACCGATCGGTTGGGCGCACAGGGTACGGTCTGCGCCGGCGGCCGTTATGATGGCTTGATTGAACAGATTGGCGGCAAACCGGCACCGGCCTGCGGGTTTGCCATGGGCATTGAGCGTCTGCTGGCCTTGCTGGTGGATGGTGGTGCCGCGGTACCGGAGGCGGTAGCTGATGCCTATATCGTTCGCCAGGGAGATGCGGCGATGACCTGGGGTGAGCGGGTGGCTGAACAGATGCGTGATGCAGGGCTCGCAGTGATCCTGCATTGCGGTGGCGGCAGTTTCAAGTCGCAGATGAAAAAAGCGGATGGCAGTGGAGCGCGGTTTGCGGTGATCATCGGCGACGATGAAGCGCAGGCCGGTCTGCTGACCGTAAAGCCGCTGAGAGTTGAGCAGGAACAAGTGCGCGTTTCGCTGTCAGAAGCGTGTGAGACCATAAAAACTAGGTAAATCAATGGCTTACGATCTCGAAGAGCAGGAACAACTGGCGGCAATCAAATCATGGTGGTCGCAATACGGCAAACTGGTCATTGTGACGGTCGTTGCGTCCCTGCTGGTTGTTGGCGGCATACGCGGCTGGCACTATTACCGGAACACGCAGGCCGCTTCGGCGCTCACATTGTTTGATCAGATGCAGCGCGCTGAACGCGCCAACGATCACAAGAAGGTTCGTGATATTGCCGTGCAGATCGTCGACAAATACGCATCCACCCAGTATGCAACCATGGCAGCGCTGGCGGCGGCTAAAAGCAATTTCGATACCGGTGATCTGCCCGCAGCGAAAACCCAGTTGCAGTGGGTTGTCGATAACGGCAAGGAGGAAGAGGCGCGGGACGTTGCGCGACTGCGACTTGCACGGATACTGCTCGATGAGAAAAAAACGGCGGATGCTCTGAAGCTGCTGGAGGCCAAACACGGCGAAAGCTTTGCCGGTCTGTATGCGGACGTCAAAGGCGATGCCTTGTTCGCTGACGGTAAACGTGCTGAAGCACGTGCGGCCTATCAGGTGGCGCTGGAGAAAAGCGATTCAGCAAGTCCGACCCGCCAGATCGTCCAGTTGAAACTCGATGCATTGGGTGAGAACAAGTAATGCGCCGCCTGTCACTGCTCGCTGCCGTTCTGCTGTTGCAGGGATGCCAGACCGTATCCAGTGTTTATGACGGCTGGTTCGGTTCGGGGCCCAA
>JBIIZE010000047.1:0-9811 GCA_044346435.1 Burkholderiales bacterium | reverse complement strand
ACAACCAGGTCGCCATCGGTTATGTGGTCGGCCTCGCCTACAAGAACCCGTACCTGAGCCCCTACGAGGAATTCCAGCGTTACAAGACACATCCGGAAATCCGCAAGTTTCTTGAAGGCGGCAAACGCATTTCCTACGGCGCGCGCGCGATTGCCGCGGGCGGCCTGCAGGCGCTGCCGAAGCTGGTATTCCCCGGCGGCTGTCTGGTCGGTGATGATGCCGGCTTCCTCAATGCCTCGCGTATCAAGGGCAGCCACACCGCGATCAAGTCGGGCATGCTCGCCGCCGAAGCGGCCTTCGCGGCGCTGGCCGCGGAAACGCCGGCACCTGAGCTGACGGCTTATCCGGAATCGTTCAAGACCAGCTGGCTGCATGACGAACTGCACCGCGCCCGCAACTTCAAACCGTGGATGAGCAAGGGCCTGTGGATGGGTACGCTGATGGTGGGCATCGACCAGGTGCTGTTCCGCGGCAAGGCGCCGTGGACGCTGCACCACGACCACGCCGACCATGAATGCATCCGCCCGAAAACCGAATACACGCCGATCACTTATCCGAAACCGGACGGCGTGCTGACCTTCGACCGGCTGTCTTCGGTGTTCATCTCGAACGTGAACCACAACGAAGACCAGCCGATCCACCTGACGCTGAAGGATGCGTCGGTGCCGGTGAACGTGAATCTGGAGCTCTACGACGCGCCCGAGCAGCGTTACTGCCCGGCCGGCGTCTACGAGATCGTGCGTGATGACAACGGTGTGAATCCGCGGCTGCAGATCAATGCGCAGAACTGCGTGCACTGCAAGACCTGTGACATCAAGGATCCGACGCAGAACATCGTCTGGGTGACGCCGGAAGGCGGCGGCGGGCCCAATTACCCCAATATGTAACCCAAGCGGGGCTGCCGGCAGCACCGGCGGCCTCGTGGAGCCTCGTGCGGGATGAAATTCCTGTTCAAACTATCGTTGTTCCTGAGCCGGCGCTGGGTGAAAACCATGCTGTCGCTGGCGCTCACGCTCGTCCTCGGGCTGCTGGTCATCGCGACCATCTATTTCACGCTGTTCGACCTGCAATGGCTGGCCTTCCTCGGCGGCATCCTCTTTGCCGCGGTGCTGTCGATGGCGAGCCAGGCCTCCAAGGCGGAATGGCTGATCATCCGCCGCACCACACAACTCGAACGCGCGCGCGAAGACATCAAACGCGAGGCCGCCCGGCGCAAGATCGCCGAAGATGCGATGCGCGCCACCGACACCCGCATGCGCATGGTCTTCGACCTGATGCCGTCGCCGATCATGTTTGTCGACCGCGACCTGCGCATCCACGAGCACAACACCGCCGCCAAAACCCTGACGCGCATTCCCGAAGTGCGCATCGAGAACCAGCTGCTGCGCGACATTGTCGGCGCGCAGTACATGGAAATCCTGCCGCACTGCCGGGAAGCGCTGACCGGCACCAAGGTTGAATACCAGATCCTCTGGCCCAACGGCGAGCACTACCGGGTCAAGCATGTGCCCCACCCCTCCGGCACCGACCACCCGATCGGCTTTTATATGGTGATGCTGTCGATGAACAGCCCGGCGGCGACGCCGGCGGTCAAATCACGCGACAGCGCCGAGAACCACAGCATCCACGCCGACGCGCACGCCGCGATCACCAGCGATACCGGCGAGACCATGTACCTGCACTCGATCGGCGAACAGTTGATGGGCGGCGACGATCCGCGCAGCAAGCTGATCCGTGCGATTGAACACAACGAGTTCATTCTTTACGCACAGAAAATCCTGCCGCTGAAACCGCTGCCCTTCGACCACGGCTGCTACGAGATCCTGCTGCGGCTGAAGGAAGAAGAGGACAACCTGCTGCCGCCCGGCGGCTTCATTCCGGTGGCGGAACGTTACGGCTTGACCGAAGACATCGACCGCTGGGTCATCCGCACCCTGTTCAGCTGGTCGATGCAACAGAAACTGCTCAATCCGCAGTGGGACATCCCGATGTACTGCGTGAACCTGTCGGAGAGTTCGGTCGGCGACATGGAGTTCGCGCGTTATGTGCGCACGGAACTGCAGCGCAGCGGATTCCCCGCCTCGCAACTGTGCTTCGAGATCGGCGAACTCGATACCATCGCCCACCACGAAAACGTCGCGCATTTCATTGCTGCGCTGAAGCCGGTGGGCTGCCGCTTCACCGTCGATGCCTTTGGCAGCATCAAGCTGTCGTTTGCACATCTCAGCGGTCTGACCGTCGATTTCATCAAGATTGACGGCGTGCTGATCCAGAACCTGTTCAAGACGCCGATAATGATGACCAAACTCAAAGCCATCGTCGGTGCCTGCGAAAAACTCGGCGTGCACACCATCGCGGAATTTGTCGAGGATGACAAAACGCTGGCTGCGCTGAAGGAAGCCGGGATTGATTACGCCCAGGGCTTCGGCATCGACCGCCCCGGTCCGATCAGCAAGGCGCTGGATAAACAGGCCTGATCGGGCAACCCCTGCCTCACGCGCAGGGATCTTTGTAAGTTATTGTTTTAAAATAACTTTTTTACAGGGATTCAAAAACGCCTGCCGCACCCATACCGGTGCCGATGCACATCGTCACCATGCCGTATTTCTTGTTGTGACGGCGCAGGCCGTGCAGCAGAGTCGCAACACGGATGGCACCGGTCGCACCCAGCGGATGGCCCAGCGCAATCGCGCCGCCCAGCGGATTCACCTTTAACGGATCCAGGCCAAGTTCACGGATCACCGCCAGTGACTGCGCGGCGAATGCTTCGTTGAGTTCAATCCAGTCGAGTTGTGACTGGCTGAGCCCCGCCTGCTGCAGCACCTTGGGGATCGCCTTCACCGGACCGATGCCCATCACATCCGGCGGCACGCCCGCCACCGCATATCCGACAAAACGGCCCAGCGGCTTGAGGTTGTAACGTTTCACCGCGGCTTCGCTCATCAGCACCACGGCACCGGCACCGTCCGACATCTGCGAACTGTTGCCGGCGGTGACGCTGCCATTGGCGGCAAATGCGGGTTTGAGTTTCGCCAGTGCTTCAACGGAAGTATCGCGGCGCGGACCTTCGTCCTGTTCGGCGCGACGGGTCTTGACCACGATTTCGCGCGTCTGCAGATCGGGCAGACGGTCATTGATGTCGTACGGCGTGATTTCGTTTTTGAATTCGCCACCATCGGTGGCCCATACCGCACGGCGGTGGCTTTCCGCGGCAAACAGGTCCTGGTCTTCACGGCTGACTTTCCATTGCGCAGCCACACGCTCGGCGGTGATGCCCATGCCGTAGGCGATGCCGACGTTTTCATCTTTCGCGAAAATGTCCGGACTGAAGCTCGGTTTGTTCCCGCCCATCGGCACCATGCTCATGCTTTCGGTGCCGGCAGCAATCATCACATCGGCTTCGCCGAGGCGAATGCGCGCGGCGGCATCGGCCACCGCCTGCAATCCCGATGAACAGAAGCGGTTGAGGGTCATGCCCGGAACGGTGTCGGGCAAACCGGCGAGCAGCAGGCCGATGCGGGCAACGTTCATTCCCTGCTCGCCCTCCGGCATCGCACAGCCGGCGATGACGTCGCCGATTTCCTGCGGGTCCAGCCCCGGGCACTGCGCGACGGCGCTTTTTATCACATGGGCCAGCAGATCATCCGGCCGCACGTTTTTCAGCATGCCGCGCGGCGCCTTGCCCACCGGCGAACGGGTTGCGGCGACGATATAGGCGTCTTGTACTTGTCGGGTCATTTGCACCCCTTTTTAGCGGTGATTGGTGATTGGTAACTGGTCATTGGTAAAAGCCGAATACCCGCCCGCCAGTTACCAATCACCAATTACCAATTACCAATCACCAATTACCAATTACCAACAACTAGTTTCTCAGCGGTTTCCCGTTCTTGAGCATGTGCTCGATGCGCGCCTGTGTCTTCTCGGTCGCCATCAATTCCATGAAGTGGTGCAACTCAAGGTCAAGAAGCCACTGCTCATCCACCAGGCTGCCGGCCTCGACATCGCCGCCGCACAGGATGGTCGCAACCTTGCCGGCGATCAGGCGATCGTGCTCGGAAATATAACCGCCGGCATACATGTTCTCGACAAAGGCACGGATGGTCGCGATGCCGCTGCGGCCGAGCACCGGAATCGCCTTGGCGCGCATGGGTGGCCGGTAACCGGCAGCGGCCATCGCCCGCGCTTCGGATTTGGCGATTTCCAGCAGTTCGAAACGGTTCATCACCACACGATCCGTCGGCCGCAGATAACCGATCTCGCGCGCATGTTCCGCACTGCGGCTGACTTCGGCCATCGCCACTGCCTTGAAGTATTTCTGCAGGAAGGGCGAGATGTCGCCGCCTTTGGCTTCGGCTGCGGCGCGCATTGCGAATTCCTTGCAGCCGCCGCCGGCGGGCAGCAAACCGACGCCGACCTCCACCAGACCGATGTAACTTTCCAGTGTCGCCACTGCGCGGTCGCAGTGCATGATGAATTCGCAGCCGCCGCCCAGCGCCATGCCGTCAACAGCGGCCACCGTCGGCACCATGGAGTATTTGAGCATCTGCGTCGTCACCTGGAACTGCTCGACGAGATGCTCGACTTCGGCGAGTTTGCCGGCCATCAACTGGTCGGCGACACCGATCTGCCGCGCCGCTTTCAGCGCCAGCGATTCGGCTTCGCGCCTGACGTTCTTGAACAGCTTGCCCAGCGCCGAAGGCGCCGCGCGTTTTTCACCGCCGCCCGCAGGCGTCTTTTTCAGGTTGGCGCCAACCGAGAACGGTGCTTCGGTCTGCCAGATCACCAGGCCGGCGTAATTGCGTTCGGCCTCGGCAATGGCCTGCTGCACGCCTTCCAGCACGTCGTCGCCGATGGTGTGCATGCGGCTCTTGAAGCTGACGATGGCGATGTCATCGCCGGTATGCCAGCAGCGGACACCATCCGTTTCGAAAATGGTTGAGCCATAACGCCGCTCCTCGCCCACCAGCTTGTCCGGGAAAGGCTGGCGGCGGTATACCGGCAGCGCCGAGCGCGGCTGGTAGGCATCGGGCACCGGTGCGAAGGAGCCATCCGGCCGGTGCACACCCGCGCGCGAGGGATTCAGCGCCCAGGCCGGCAGCGGTGCATTGACCATGCTGCGGCCGGCGGCGATGTCTTCAACAATCCAGTCGGTGATCTGGCGCCAGCCTGCCGACTGCCAGATTTCGAAAGGACCGGTGTCCCAGCCGAAACCCCAGCGGATGGCGAAATCCAGATCGCGCGCATTGTGCGCAATCGATGCCAGATGCAGCGCGCAGTAATGAAAGCTGTCGCGGAAAATCGACCAGATGAACTGCGCCTGCGGATGCGTCGAGGCATGCAACTGGGCAAACCGCTCGGCGACGTTTTTGTTCTTGAGGATCTCCACCACCGTCTCGTCGGCCTTGCCGTCGGCATTGCGGTAGGCGCCCGACTTCAGATCCAGCACATGAATATCGCGACCGACTTTCTGGAACACGCCCTTGCGGGTCTTCTGCCCCAGCGCACCCTGGTCGATCAGGCCCTGCAGCCAGGCCGGCACGCCGTAGTACTTGTGCCACGGGTCTTCCGGGAGCGTGTCGCGCATGGTGTGTACGACATGGGCAAAAGTATCGAGGCCCACCACATCGGCGGTGCGGAAAGTCGCACTGCGCGGCCGCCCGATCAGCGTACCGGTCAGCGCGTCAACGGTATCAAAGCCCAGGCCCAGGCGTTCGGCATGGTGGATGGTCGCCAGCATCGAAAACACGCCAACACGGTTGGCGATGAAATTCGGCGTGTCCTTGGCTCGCACCACACCCTTACCCAGCGTGGTAACGAGGAAACGTTCCAGTTCATCCAGAATGCCGGGTTCGGTGCCTTCGCAGGCGATCAACTCGACCAGATGCATGTACCGCGGCGGATTGAAAAAATGTACGCCGCAGAAACGCGGACGCTGCTGCTCGGGAAACGACGCCGCCAGGCGGTTGATCGACAGACCCGAGGTATTGCTTGCAAAAATCGTGTGTTCGCCAAGGAACGGCGCGACCTTGCGGTAGAGATCGGCCTTCCAGTCCATGCGCTCGGAAATCGCCTCGATGACGATATCGCAGTCACGCAGCGCTTCGAGATGCTGGTCGTAGTTCGCCGGTTCGATCAGGTCAGCCGCGTCTTTGGTCGCCAGCGGCGAGGGTTCCAGTTTTTTGAGATTGGCAATCGCCTTGAGCACATTGCCGTTGGGGTCGCCTTCTTTCGCGGCCAGCTCGAAGAGCATGACCGGGACACGCGCATTGATCAGGTGGGCGGCAATCTGAGCGCCCATGACGCCGGCGCCGAGAACGGCGACCTTGCGCACCACGAGTGGGGATTGGGACATGGCTGTAGCTCCTTGATGCGTGCAACGATTCTAGCACGCGTGCCGCCGGCGTCGCGCACTGCAACATGGGCATTCAGGCGCGAAAAAAGGGCGACCCGCAGGCCGCCCATTCCATTGTGGTGCGTAATCCTAGAAGCGGTGCGAGTACTGCACCGAAAGGATGTCGGCCTTGTTGCTGAAGGTGCCGATCAGGCGACCCGCCGCGGCGGCATTATTGACCGTCGAGTCCTTGACGAACTCGTGGGCGTAACCGACATCCACGGTGCCGGACTGCCCCATCTTGTACTGTACGCCGAAGGCCCGCCAGGTGCGATCCTGATCGGGCAGTCGCGGCGTGCGGTTGACATCATTGGTCGGTGTCGGATCAAAGGCCAGACCGAAGCGCAGCTTGGTGTTCGGATCAAGCTTGTAATTGGCGCCGACGCCGACACGCAGTGTGTCCTTCCAGTTGTAGGGATCAGAGGACAGCAACGCACCGGAAGTACGGTAAACATCGAGGCTCTTGATATTTCCCCAACCGGTATAGGTCAGGTCAGCCATGACTTCAACACGACCGCCCATGGTGCTGAACACGCTCAGGGAGGTGGAATCAGGCACCTTGATCTTGGCTGTCACGTTGCCGTTGAGGGCCGCGGCTGACGTGCCGGTAAAAATTGCCGTGCCTTCGAGTGTGTAGTCGATCGAAGACCGGTAGGCAAGGCCGATCCGCGTGCCGGGGGTCATCTGTACCAGCAAGCCCAGATTGTAACCATAGCCGATGTCGTCAGCGGACAGCGTGACATTGCCGGATGTTGCCGCACCGGTGAAGCGCGACAGCTTGGCTTCGATTTTCTGCAAGCTGACGCCACCGCCGATCGAAACCGTGTCGCTGATCTTGTAGCCCAGCGACGGATTCAGGTTGATGGTCTTGATCGCAGACTCCAGCGCGATCGTCTGGCCCTGCCAGCCGGGGGAGAATTCGGTGCTGAGACCGAAGGGCACATTGACCGCGAAACCAAAACGCAGTTTCGGGCTGATATCCATTTTGTAAAAGGCATTGGGGATGAAGGCGAGATCGCCGCCATCACCACCATTACCCGTACCGAGAGTCCCGGGCACCGTGGAACCGGTGTTGGTGAACTTGAAGGAAGGCAGCACGATATGGCCGGAAACCACAGCTTCCCGCCCGGCAGGCAGAGCCATCATCGCAGCCGGATTGGACCAAGCCACACTGGCGTCCTCCGCCGCCGCCGCGCCGCCGGCAAATGCATTGCCTGTACCGCTGCCACTCTGTGTGCCGATGCCGAAACCGCCGGCGCTGGCAGCCGTCGACAGGCCCGAAAAGGCCAGGGCAACAGCCACCACAGATAAACGCTTGTTCAACTTGACCATGATCCCCTCCATTCAGGAATGCGTTAAATCCCGCTCGTTGATCTATTGATTACATTCAGTTTTCTGAAATCCGGAGCATATTAACCCGCTCCAAAATGTGCGTCTGCAACAGAGTAATCATTGTTGCTCGGAAACCACACGCGGGCGCCGGTTGCCGTCCACCGCAACATAGGTCAGCACCGCTTCGGTCACCCGCACGCATTCCTCGCCTGAGGAGCGCCGCTGCGCATACACCGTAACGTCAACCGTAATCGACGTACGGCCAACCTTGATGACTTCGGCATAAAAACTGACCAGATCACCGACAAACACCGGTTGCTTGAACACAAAGGAATTAACCGCGACGGTCGCGACACGCCCTTTGGCCAGACGCATCGCCGGCACACTGCCGGCCAAATCGACCTGGGACATGATCCAGCCGCCGAAAATGTCGCCGGTGTAGTTGGCATCCGCCGGCATCGGGATCACGCGCAGCATCGGGTCTTTGCCTGCGGGCAGTGTGGTGGTTTCAGGCCGCTCGTCCGCCGTTTGCTGCTGTTCAGTCATGTTCGAATTCCATTGTTGTTGATTACCCTGTCAATGTCCGGCATACATCTGGTCAATTTCGGCATTGAATTTCTCCAATACCTTGGCGCGACGCAGTTTCATCGTCGGCGTCATCAGCCCGTTCTCCACAGTCCAGGGCTCCAGTGTCGCGGTAATCCGCCGTACCTGGGCGTATCCCGGAAACTCGGCGATCTGCTCTGCCACGCGCCGCAGAACAAGTTGCTCGGCATGTTCCCCACGCAGCAGATCCTCATTGAGAGGATCAATGCCGGATTCGGCAGCCAGCTTGCGCCACTGATCCGTATTGAGCACGGCCATCACGGTCAGGTAAGGCTTGCCTTCGCCGAGCAGGATCACCTGCTCGAACAGCGGATCACGCATGATGGCCGCTTCCATGTCGTTGGGCGGCACCTTTTCACCGTTCGACAGCACGATGATTTCCTTCAACCGGCCGGTGATGAAAACATGCCCCTGATCGCCGATGCGTCCGGTGTCACCGGAGTTGAGCCAGCCGTCCGACTGGATCATTGCCCGCGTGGCCTCTTCGTTGTTCCAGTAACCCATCATCACATTGGGTCCGCGGATCATTACGGCATTCTTTTCGCCGAGTTTGATTTCGACGCCGGGCAAGGGAAGACCGACCGATGCGGGAATATTGCTCCACGGCGGATTGGCAGAGGCCCCCGGACCGGTCTCGGTCAGGCCGTAACCCTGCAGGATCGGCAGCCCGAGTCCGATGAAAACGCGCGAAATGCTCGGCGGCAGTGCCGCACCCCCCGACAGCGCATACCGCAGGTGACCGCCCAGTCGCGCCAGCACTTTGGCCGCGACCAGCCTGTTCAGCAGCGGCCACAGCAGGAAGGACGGTTTCCAGGGGCCTCGCCCCTGCGCATGCTCAAACCGTGCAAATCCGGTTTCGGCGGCAAACAGGAACAGTTTTTTACGCAGCGCCGGACCTTCTTCGAGTTTGGCGCGAATCGCCCCCCAGATCCGTTCGTAGATGCGCGGAACCGAAATCAGCATGGTCGGCCGGATGGCCTGCAGGTCTTCAGCGAGCTGGGGTATCGAACGCGCGTAAGCCGTCGTTGATCCCGCCATCATCGTCAGATAGTAGCCGCAGGTGCGTTCAAACGTATGAGAAAGCGGCAGGAAGGACATGAAGATGTCATCGTAGCCGGTGGCCAATACCTGCAGACAGGCCGCGGTGTTGGACAGGATGTTGTCGTGCGACAGCATCACGCCCTTGGGTCGTCCGGTGGTGCCCGAGGTATAAACAATTGTCGCCAGCGTGTTGCCGGGCCGCTCGAGGTGTCGCGTCGTGCCGCCGTCTTCATGCAGCCATTCACCGATCCATTTCAGCCTTTCATCACCGGGGGCCGACTGCGACGCATTCACCGTCAGAAAACGCACCACGCAGGGCAGTTCGCTGACCACATCGCGCAGCGACTGCCACTGCTCGTCGCCTTCGACCAGCAACACCTTGCAGCCGGCGTTATTGAGGATATAGGCGACATTGTCGGCGCGGTCCTGGGTATACAAGGG
>JBIIZE010000417.1:0-2626 GCA_044346435.1 Burkholderiales bacterium | reverse complement strand
ATTTTCACCAGCGAAGAATTTGCGGACCGGCTGGAAGCGGCGCTGGAAGGCCTCGACCACGGCATCACCATCATTGCCATCGATCCCGATGCCGCCACGCTGTTTGAACACGCCCATCTGCCCGACACGCCGCTGCCCGATGTTAGTGAAACCGACGACGCGCTGCTGATGTACACCTCGGGCACCACCGGCAAACCGAAAGGCTGCGTGCTATCCAACCGCAGCGTCTGCGCCGGCAGTGAATTCACCAGCAGCGCGCATGAACTCAGCGCCAAAGACCGCGTGTTGTGCGCGATGCCGCTGTACCACATCAACGGCCAGATCGTGACCACGGTCGCGCCGCTGGTACACGGCGGCAGCGTGGTGATGCCGCATCGCTTCAGCGTCAGCAATTACTGGGAGCTGGTCGCCAAGCACCAATGCACATGGATCAATGTCGTGCCGACCATCATCGCCTATCTGATGAATGCACCGACGCCCAAGGACAAGGGACTCGACGTCTCACGCGTGAAATTTTGCCGCTCCGCTTCGGCGCCGCTGCCGCCGGAACTGCACCGCGCATTTGAAGACAAATTCGGCATCGGCATCATCGAAACCTTCGGCATGACCGAAACCAATGCGCCCTGCTTCACCAATCCCTACGACCCGGCAAAACGCAAGATCGGCAGCCCGGGCACCGCTTACGGCAACGAAGCCAAGGTCATCGACCCGAACACCGGCAAGGAACAACCACGCGGCACGCCCGGCGAACTGATGCTCCGCGGTGACAACGTGATGACCGGTTATTACAAGGACCCGGAAAACACCGCAAAAACGCTGGAACCCGACGGCTGGCTGCACAGCGGCGACCTCGGTTACATGGATAACGACGGTTTTGTGTTTGTCACCGGCCGCATCAAGGAACTGATCATCAAGGGCGGCGAAAACATCGCGCCGCGCGAGATCGACGAAGCACTGCTCAAACACCCGGCCGTGCTCGAAGCCGCGGCAGTCGGCATTCCTGACTCCAACTACGGCCAGGAAATCATGGCCTGCGTGATTCTGAAACCGGGGATGGAATGTTCGATGGAAACGCTGACGGCGTTTTCAAAACAGGAACTCGGGCCTTACAAAACGCCGAAGGTGATCAAGTTTGTCAGCGAGTTGCCCAAGGGGCCTTCGGGGAAGGTGCAGCGCTTGAAGCTTTTGGAATCTTAGCGTTCAGCCCTTGAATTTCGGCCATTGGTTGTAACCAACTTCAGGGTCATTCGCACGGAGTTGCCTAATAAACTCCAACTCTTTTTGATTGACCTCGGAATCAGTAGCCTCGCCTGACTCCCAGAGAATTTCCTTTGTAATCTTGAAGACCTGACGCTGCTGACGAGGAAAATCTCTCTCTATCAAACGCGAGTCGGCACTTCCAAAATAATTCAAAGTGTCGGTCAAATCCTTACCGACATAAATCTTGCCGTTAGGGTAAGTGATTTTGTAGATGACTTTCACGAAAAATCCGGCAAGACGAAAGCGGGCGGTAGCTTTATCGCTTACCGCCCGCATTGGATTAAGGTTTGATGCCCGAAGCCCGCACCACCTTGCCCCAGCGCTCAATCTCCTCCGCCAGCATCTTGCGGAAATACTCCGGCGATTCGGCGATCGGGTCGGCGCCCAGCTGCGCCAGCTTGCTGCGGAAGTCCTCGCGTTTCACCGCGTTGACGATGACGCGGTTCAGGGTTTCAACGATAGACTGCGGGGTGCCGCGGGTGACCAGCACACCGTACCAGGTCTGCGTGACAAAGCCCGGCAGGCCGGCTTCGATCATCGTCGGCACTTCGGGCATCAGCGCGGAGCGTTTTTCGCTGGTGATGCCGAGCACGCGTACGCGGTTGAGCACAGGCTGCGCGCCGGGGATGTTGCTGAAGGAGAACTCCACTTCGCCGCTGGCCAGCGCGATCATCGACGGGCCGGTGCCCTTGTATGGAATGTGCGTGAACTCGCCCTTGACCAGCAACTTGAGCATTTCACCTGACAGATGCTGGGTGCTGCCGCTGCCTGACGAGGAGTAGTTCATCTTGCTGGAACTCTTCTTCACCAGCGCGAGGAATTCCTTGACGTTTTTCGCCGGCACCGACGGGTGCACCATCAGCAGATTGGCTGAGCTGGCGAATACCGCGACCGGAATGAAATCCTTGACCGGGTCGTAACCGAGTTTGGGATACAGCGAGGCATTCACACCCAGAGCCGCCGAGCTGAGGAACAGCGTGTAGCCGTCAGCCGGCTGACGGACGATGTATTCCGCAGCGATGTTCTGCGCCTGACCGGCGCGGTTCTCGACGATCACCTGCTGGCCCAGCGCCTCGGTAATCTGCGGCGCAATCAGCCGGCCCATGATGTCACTGCCGCCACCGGGGGCGTAACCGACGATCATGCGGATCGGTTTGTTCGGATATTTTTCCTGGGCGTATGCGGCGCCGCCGAACGCCAGCGATGCGCCGACGATGCCGGCAATCAGTGTTTTCATTGTGCTGCTCCTCTCTGGATATTATAAATAATTGATTATTAATACATTTATTATGGCTTGCACTTTGCCGCTTCTCTGCCGCCTTGCCGGAGAATAGCGCAGGTCATCGCACCGGAACAGTTCACCACA
>JBIIZE010000416.1:0-2635 GCA_044346435.1 Burkholderiales bacterium | reverse complement strand
CGCAGATCACGGATGATCTCGACACGCTCCACGGTGTCAATGTCGGAGTGCAGGTAACGCACCTTGATGCCGTGTTCGGCGAGATAGTCGGTCAGATCCTCGGACATGCGCTTGGTCAATGTCGTCACCAGCACCCGCTCGCCGGCGGTGATGCGCAGATTGATTTCCGACAGCAGATCGTCCACCTGTGTTGTCGCCGGTCGCACTTCCAGCACCGGGTCGACCAGTCCGGTCGGCCGCACCACCTGCTCGACCACCTGACCCTGGTGCGTGCGTTCGTATTCCGCCGGTGTTGCGGACACAAATACCACGCGGCGCATGAACTTCTCGAACTCATCAAAACGCAGCGGCCGGTTGTCCAGTGCGGATGGCAGCCGGAAGCCGTACCCGACGAGGTTTTCCTTGCGCGCACGGTCGCCCTTGTACATGCCGCCGACCTGCGGAATCGTCACATGACTTTCGTCGATGAACATCAGCGCATCGGGAGGCAGATAATCGATCAGCGTCGGCGGCGGCTCTCCCGGCTGACGGCCGGACAGATGGCGTGAATAGTTTTCAATGCCCTTGCAGAAACCCATTTCATTGAGCATTTCCAGATCAAAGCGGGTGCGCTGCTCGATGCGCTGCGCCTCGACCAGCTTGTGATCCTTGGTAAAGGTTTCGATGCGGTCGCGCAACTCGACCTTGATCGCCTCGATTGCACGCAGCGTGGTAGCGCGCGGCGTCACGTAATGGCTGGACGGATACACGGTAAACCGCGATACCCGCTGCAGGATATGCCCGGTCAGCGGATCAAAGATCTGGATGCTTTCGACTTCATCATCAAACAGAGATACCCGCACAGCCGTCTCGGAGTTCTCCGCCGGAAAGATGTCGAGCACGTCGCCGCGCACGCGAAAGACACCGCGCTTGAACTCGAATTCGTTGCGGTCGTACTGCATCTCGGTCAAACGCTTGATCGCGTCACGCTGCGGCAGTTTTTCGTTTTCGCGCAGATGCAGGATCATCCCGTGGTAATCCGATGGATCGCCGATACCGTAAATCGCCGACACTGTCGCCACAATGATCACATCAGGCCGCTCCAGCAGCGCCTTGGTTGCCGACAGGCGCATCTGCTCGATATGTTCATTGATGTTCGAGTCTTTCTCAATGAACAGGTCTTTCGACGGCACATAAGCTTCCGGCTGGTAGTAATCGTAGTACGACACGAAATACTCCACCGCATTCTCGGGATAGAACTCGCGCATCTCGGCATAGAGCTGTGCCGCGAGCGTCTTGTTCGGCGCCATGATCAGAGCAGGTCGCCCCATGCGGCCGATGACATGCGCCATCGTGTAGGTCTTGCCGGAGCCGGTCACGCCGAGCAGCGTCTGGAAAGACAATCCGTCGCGCAGCCCTTCAGTCAGCTTGTTGATCGCTTCGGGCTGATCCCCGGCCGGCGCAAACGTCTGGTGCAGGCGATACGGGCTGTTGGGGAAGGTGACGATTTCCATGGGCGGCAGGCGAAAGGATCGATCTTAACAAATCGCAACCTGCAAAGCCGTCTTTTCCCGCTTATTGGGCCCGATAGAACCGATCAGTTTCCGCCGTCCGCACCCCCGCCCAAATGGAAAAAGTCATCGGCCTGGAGATTGCGCGGCAGGTTGTGCGCAATGAAAATCATCGTCACCCTGCCCTTGAGCTGGTTGATCGTAGCGGCAAACTGCTCAGCCGTCGCCGGATCCAGACCGCTGGTTGCCTCGTCAAATATCAGTATCTTCGGTCGTTTCAGCAGCGCACGGGCGATGGCCAGGCGCTGCTTCTGACCGCCCGAAAGACCCACGCCGTGCTCTCCCAGCCAGGTCTGATAGCCCTGGGGCATTTTTTCAATAACATCATGAATGCCCGCCATGCGGCAGGCCTCGAGCACCTCCTCAAACCCGGCGTGCGGACTCGCCATCGCCAGATTTTCATAAACCGTGTTGGCAAACAGCACGGTTTCCTGCGGCACCACGCCGTAGTACTGACGCAGTTCATTCGCCGACAGATGACGGATATCGCGACCGTCGATGCTGATGCTGCCGTCCTGCGGCGGATAAAAACCCTGCAGCAACTTGGCGAGGGTGCTTTTGCCGCAACCCGAAGGACCGGTAATCACCGTGAGCCGCCCCGGTTTGAACTGCAACGACAGGCCGCGATACAGATAGGGATGCCGGTCGCTGTAGCGGAATGACACGCCGCGGATATCGATCAGCCCTGCACCGCCGGATGCCCGCGCCGGCAACAGGGTGTAGGGCTCAGCCGGCGCATCCATCAAGTCACCCAGACGCCTGACGGCAATATCCGCCTGCTGGAATTCCTGCCATAGCGATGCCAGCCGCAACATCGGTTGCGCCATGCGGCTGGCAAACATCTGGAACGCCACCAGCATGCCGATGGTGAAACCCTCGTTCTGCATAACGATCAGTGCGCCGACGCAGAGAATGGCCAGGGTCTGCGCCTGTTCGATGGCATTGGCCAGCGTGTTGGTGGTGTTCGACAGCTGCCGGGCGCGAAAGCCGGCGGTCATGTAATCGGCGAGCAGATCGTCGTAACGCTTTTCGAGATAGGGCTCCATCTGCAGCGACTTGACGGTCTCCATGCCCGCGACATACTC
>JBIIZE010000415.1:0-2636 GCA_044346435.1 Burkholderiales bacterium | reverse complement strand
ACGCAGGCACCTGGATCACCGAGGAAATGATTGCGGCGTACAGTGAATTACATCGACTTGGACACGCGCATAGCGTTGAAACCTGGATAGACGGAAAACTGGCCGGCGGTCTCTATGGCGTGTCCCTGGGGCGGGCCTTCTACGGCGAATCCATGTTTGCCCGCGTCAGCGACGCATCGAAAATTGCCTTTGCCCATTTGGTGCGCCAGCTTTCGCGCTGGCAGTTCGGCCTGATTGACTGTCAGATGAATACCGCGCATCTGGCACGCTTCGGCGCGCGCGAGATTACACGCGCCGAATTCTCGCTAAAGCTGACGGAATTGGTAAACTATCCGGCATCTGACTCTGCCTGGCAGTTCGAAAGCGATCTGTTTGGGTAATAATCAAATGATTGTTTACGTGGGTGCACGCCGGTGACTTTTCTTTCGGATTTCCCGCTCTCGGTACTGCAGTTCTATGCAACGGCCCCCTATCCCTGCAGCTATCTGCCGGACCGGATGGCACGCTCACAGGTTGCGACACCCAGTCATCTGATCGACGGGCCGGTTTACAGTGAGCTGGTTCGCGCCGGATTCCGGCGCAGCGGCGCCTTCACCTACCGTCCGCACTGCGATCACTGCCGCGCCTGCGTTCCCGTGCGCGTCGTGATTGAAGAATTCGGCGCCAGCCGCACCCAGCGCCGCGCTCTGTCGCGCCATTCCGGGCTTGAAGCTCGCGAACTCGATCTCAAGTATCACCATGAACATTACGCGCTGTACCTGCGCTACCAGTCGCGCCGGCATTCCGGCGGCGGGATGGATCAGGACAGCCGGGAGCAATACCGGCACTTTCTTCTGCAGAGCAATGTCGATTCGCAACTGATCGAGTTCCGTGAAAACGGTGAGCTACGCATGGTCAGCATCGTTGACCGGCTGCAGGATGGCCTGTCTTCGGTATATACCTTCTTCGACCCCGATGTCCCCGGGGCGAGCTACGGCACCTACAACATCCTCTGGCAAATCGAACTGTGCAAACAGCTGGACCTGCCTTATCTGTATCTGGGCTACTGGATCGCCGAGAGCCGCAAGATGGCCTACAAGATCCGCTTCCAGCCGATGGAAGGCCTTATCGAGGGGCGCTGGCGCCCTCTCGAAGAATGAAAACAAGGTAATTCCTTGCGAATCCTGATCATTGAAGATGACGCGACCATCGCGGCCAATCTCTATGATTATTTCGAAGCGCATGGTCACAGCATTGATGCCGCCGGCGACGGCGTGACCGGACTGCATCTCGCCGTATCCCAGACCTTTGATGTCATCGTTCTTGATCTCGGCCTGCCCGGCATGGATGGCCTGTCGCTCGCCAGAAAACTGCGCGAGGAAGCGCATATTGAAACGCCGATCCTGATGCTGACGGCGCGGGACACCCTGGATGACAAACTCGAAGGATTCTCCCGCGGCGCGGACGATTATCTGGTCAAGCCGTTTTCACTGAAGGAAGTTGAGGCGCGGCTAACGGCGATGCACCGCCGCAGCAGCGGCCGCACAACGTCAAAACTGCTGGAATGGGGTCAGCTCACGCTGGACCCCAAAACCATGGCCGTGATGTTTTCCGGAAACGAAGTCAAACTGCCTCCCAAATGCCTGCGCATACTTGAGCTGCTGATGCGGGAACCGGGACGGGTCATCAGCCGCGATGAAATCGAGCGTCTGGTCTGGGGCGAAACCCAGGAGACCAGCGACACCCTGCGCAGCCACCTGCATACTCTGCGCCGCGCGCTGACTGCTGCGGGCGGGCACGATCCCGTGGAAACCCTTCATGGCATCGGCTACCGGCTCCGGAACAGCAGCTCATGAAAGCCCTGTCACTCAGGGTACGAGTTGCCGTGGCGGTGGCCATCACCTGCATTGTGATCATGATCGGCCTGGGGCTGACGCTGCATACCGCTTCCGAGAAACTGGAACACAGCCTGGTCAACCAGATCGTCAACGAGGAAATGGTGTTTCTGGTTCGCCATCACCTCGAAAACCCCAACATCACCGTCAGTGCGCCGGGGCCGAACCTGGAGTACTTCGTTGTGCGCGACAAAAGCGATATGGCCCGCGTTCCAGCGGGTCTCCGCGATCTGCCGATCGGACACCATGAAGTAATGGTGAACAATGAAGAGCAACATGTGGCGGTCCGTGAAGTCGACGGCACCCGGTTTATTGTTGCTTATGATGCAGGTCCCCACGAAATTCGCGAACAGAAGTTCAGGGAATTCCTTTATTTCGCGCTGGCGGCCGTGACAGTCATTTCCGCGACCCTGGGTTACTGGGTGGCCGGGCTGATCACACGGCAGATCTCCCGGCTCTCTTCACGCGTCGCCTCCATGGATCCAGGCGCCCCGCGTGCGCCGCTGCTTGAGCGCGGACAATCTCCCGAGGTGGCCACGCTGGCCAGCGCCTTTGACCAGTATCAGGCGCGCATCCGATCGCTGATTGAGCGCGAACAGGAATTCACCGGCAATGCCAGTCACGAACTGCGAACTCCGCTGACGGCAATCCGCACCAGTTGTGAACTCCTGGAAAGCGAAACCGGACTTCCCGAAACAACACGCGCAAGGATCACCGCGATCAGCGCGGCCGCAAAACGCATGACCGGCCAGATCGAATGGC
>JBIIZE010000414.1:0-2642 GCA_044346435.1 Burkholderiales bacterium | reverse complement strand
AGCCATGAGCCGGCAAGCAGTGCCGCATGAGCAATGACTGAAATGGCCGCGGCTGCGAGCATGCGCCGCGCCGTGCGGCGTGCGCTCATGGCTGTTCCGTTTGCGGCATGTCGAGCTTGACGATGACCTGCTCGTAACGGCTGCCGTCATTTTCGATGATGCGCATTTTTACCGGCAGCATCGCGTGATCGCGAGCCAGCCAGATTTCGGTGGCAGTGTCGCCGGCGGCGTGTTGCTTGACCATGTGCACGACGCTGAGTCGACCCATTGGCGTGTCGAGCGCGGTATCCGGGCCGATGGTGTAACGGTACTGATCGAGCTTGCGGCCGTTGGTCATCGCGAATTTCAGGTCGCGCAGCTGTTCCGGCGCAAGGAACAGAAACTGATACATGACCGACAACCGGTCCTGTGCGCCCGACGGCAGTGCCACCGTTTCGCTGCGGCCGTCGTGGGTCATTGTCAGCATCTGCGAGGTCCAGTCGAAATCGGCGCGCGAGCGTCGCGCATCGCTGTTGCCGCGAGTCGCTTCGAAGGCCTGTGGACGCAGTCCCGAGCGGTTCACTTCGCCGCTGCTGGTGACGCGTGCCGGACGGCGCTGGATCAGCGCGAGCACGCCGGCGGCATGGGTTTCGCTGACGATTTGATACCGGCCGTCGCGCATTTCAAAAACATCCTGCATCACGCCGACGGGTGCGCCATTCATCGACACATCGTACTGGGCGCGGATGTTCTGTGGCGTTGCATGCGCGGCAAATACCGGCAGCAGGGTGGCAGCCAGCGCCAGTGCGGTCAGGAGGCGATTAAACATCGGTGGCCGGCGACAGCAGAGAACCGCCGGTATCCCTTGCGCCGGATAGGCTGACGCGGCCATCGGCGCTGAGGGTGATGCGATCCTCGCACAGCCATCGCACCGCCTGCGGATAAATGCGGTGTTCTTCCGCGAGCACGCGTGCGGCGAGCGCATCTTCATCGTCGTCGGGCAGTACCGGCACCGCGGCCTGGATGATGATCGGGCCGTGATCGAGTTGCGGGGTGACGAAATGCACCGTGCAGCCGTGAATGCGCACGCCGGCGGCCAGCGCCTGGCGGTGGGTGTGCAGCCCGGTGAACGAAGGCAGCAGCGAGGGGTGGATGTTGATCAGCCGGCCGCGGTAACGGTTGACGAAGTCTTCGGTCAGCACGCGCATGAAACCGGCGAGCACGACGATATCCGGGCGGTGCGCATCAATGGCCTGCGCCAGCGCGACGTCAAAATCAGCGCGTTGTTTGAACAGACGGTGATCGACGACGGCGGTGGTGATGCCGTGCCCTGCGGCCGTGGCAAGACCCTTGGCGGCCGGATCATTGCTGATCACCGCACAAATCTGCGCCGGCAATCTGGCGGCGATCAACGACGCCATATTGCTGCCGCGTCCGGAAATCAGTATCGCAATGCGTTTCAGGATGCTGTTTCCTTGTCAGGCCGGATCCGTTGAACCGTCAAAACACGTCAGACCACAATGGTCTGCGCTTCACCACGCTTGCGGCGCCGTACCGTACCGATTTGCCACACGCGTTCGCCGGCTTTTTCCAGCAGCGACTGCGCGCGTTTGGCGTCTTTCTCCGCAATCACCACCACCATCCCGATGCCACAGTTGAATACGCGGTGCATTTCACCGTCGGCAACGTTGCCGCGTTCCTGCAGCCAGCGGAACAGCGGCGGCAGCGGCCACGCGTCGCTGCGGATTTCAGCGGTCAGACCTTCGCCCAGCACGCGCGGGATGTTGTCGACGAGCCCGCCGCCGGTGATGTGTGCCAGACCTTTGACATTGATTTTTTTCATCAGTTGCAGCGCCGGCTTCACGTAAATCCGCGTCGGCGCGAGGATCGCATCCTTCAATGCGCGGCCGCCGATTTTCGAGGTCAGTTTGACGCCCGGCTGGGCGAGGATGCGGCGGACCAGCGAATAACCGTTGGAGTGCACGCCGTTGCTGGCGAGGCCGAGCACGACGTCGCCGGGTTTGATGCTGCGGCCGTTGATGATTTTTTTCTTTTCGACGACGCCGACGGCAAAGCCGGCGAGGTCGTATTCCCCCGCCGGATACATCCCCGGCATTTCCGCAGTTTCGCCGCCGATCAGCGCGCAGCCGGCCATTTCGCAGCCGGCGGCGATGCCTTTGACCACATCGGCGGCAGACGGCACGTCGAGCTTGCCGCAGGCGTAGTAATCGAGGAAAAACAGCGGTTCCGCACCCAGCGTCAGGATGTCGTTGACGCTCATCGCGACCAGGTCGATGCCGATGGTGTCATGGCGTTTCCACTGGAAGGCCAGCTTGAGTTTGGTGCCGACGCCGTCGGTTCCCGATACCAGCACCGGCTCGCGGTAACCGCGCGGCACTTCGAACAGCGCGCCGAAGCCGCCGATGCCGGCCATCACACCGGGGCGCATCGTGCGTTTGGCGTGCGGCTTGATGCGGTCGACCAGGGCATCGCCGGCATCGATGTCGACGCCGGCATCACGGTAGGTCAGCGATTTGCGGGTGGGGGTTTTGCGTTTCAAGGTAATTCCTGCGTGTAGGGCGGGTATGGAATAGGGAATTGGGAAAAGGGTCGGGGTCCGGTGATGATGCAGGGCCGCGACGGAGTGCCCTGCTAAGATACGC
>JBIIZE010000413.1:0-2651 GCA_044346435.1 Burkholderiales bacterium | reverse complement strand
GAGGCGCAGGGTCTTGGAATTTTTCTTGACGTCTTCGATGCTCTTCAGCGGGCTGTCCTTGTGCACCACCAGCAGTGACCAGTAGCCAGGGGCGCCGCCGCCGGCCAGCGTCTGCACGAAGACTTCGCCGTTGGCGCGGTCGACCGCGTCAATCGCCGACTGGTTGCCGTACCAGGCCACTTGCACCTTGTTGAAACGCTGGGCTTCGATGATGCCGTTGTAATCGGATGCAAAGAAGGCTTTGATATTGAGGCCGGTTCTCTTGCGCATGTCTTCGATCAGCGGTCCCCAGGATTCCTTAAGGTTCTTCTGGGATTCGGTGGAAATAATGCCGAAGTTGATTTCCTGGGCCTGCGCCGGCAATACGGCGGCGCAAAGGCTCAGTGCGACGATCAGTTTCTTGAACATGGTGACTCCTTGGTCAATGGGTGGATCAGGCAGATTGTTCAGATGGAGGCTGCGACAGCGGCAGGCAGCGGTTGGTGTTGCGGTTTGGATGTAATTCCGGGTGCGTCGACCAGCGCCGAAATATGGTCCGGCAGCGCGAGAATGTCGTCGGCTTCGGCGCCGTAAAGGTCGCGCAGCAGTGCGGGCGTCAGCGCCGCGGACGGGCCGTCATACACCACCCGCCCCCGGTGCAGGGCAACAGTGCGCGGGCAGTATTTCATCGCGACATTGACCTGATGCAGCGACACCAGCACGGTGCAGCCGTCGATGCGGTTGATCGTGGCGAGGATTTCCATGACCTTGCGCGAGGACTCCGGGTCAAGCGAGGCGATCGGCTCGTCAGCAAGCACCAGCTTGGCGCGTTGCACCAGTGCGCGCGCAATCGCGGCGCGCTGCTGCTGGCCGCCGGAGAGCGTGGACGCCCTGCGTGAGGCAAAATCACCGATACCGACACGCCGCAGCGCTTCGATGCCGGCTTCGATTTCATGGTCCTGGAACCAGCGCACGATGCTGCGCCACAGCGGCGCACGGTGCAGCGTGCCGGCCAGTACGTTGACGATGACCGGCAGTCGTCCGACAAGGTTGAACTGCTGAAATACAAAACCGATGCCGGCGCGAATGCGGCGAATGTCGCTGGCGAGGCGTCCGTCACGCTGGACGGTCTCACCGTTGACTTCGATGAAGGAGTTGCCGCGATCGCCCGGCGTGAGTCCGGCGATATGGCGCAGCAGTGTTGATTTACCGGAACCGGAAGCGCCGATCACCGCCACCATTTCCCCGGGGAGCACATCCAGATCGACGCCGTCCAGAGCGACATGTCCGTTGGCAAATGTCTTGCGCAAGCCTTTGACTCGAACTGCTGGTGTCATTTGAGACCTCGTATGCAATCGTGTTGACTATCTGAGCTTCGCGTTACAGGGTTATTGCAGTTAAATGAATTTGACTGGCTTCAATCAGGCAACGCGCACACCTTCGCGCCACACCGCCTTCACCACCGGGTGCATGCGCCCGTCGCCGGTGCGGATCAGGCGCACCTGCACCAGATCGGCGCGTTTGCCGATGGCGATTTCGCCGCGATCGGTCAGACCCAGCGACCGGGCCGGGTTTTGCGTCACCGTGGCAATCGCCTGCGGCAACGGGAACTGCGCGTCATCGCACAGCTTGAAGGCTGCATTGATCAGGCTCGACGGCACGTAGTCCGAGGACAAGGTGTCGAGCAGGCCGCGGCGGGCCAGATCGATCGCGGAGACATTGCCGGAGTGGGAGCCGCCGCGCATGACATTGGGTGCCCCCATGACCACCGAGAGCCCCTTGTCTTTGGCATGCTGCGCGGCTTCGACGCGGGTCGGAAACTCCGAAATCTGCGCACCTTCCGCATGAGCCTCATTCACATGGTCATGCGTGGTGTCGTCGTGGCTCGCCATGGGAACGCCCTGCTGCCGGGCGTATTCAGTGATCCACTGGCGGTGCGGCACAACGTAGCGCTCCTGCAATTCCTTCGCCAGCTGCACCTGGCGCTCGAATTTCTCCAGCGACCAGCCTTTTTTGCCGCAGTAATAAATCCGCGCGTGTTCAATGTTTTCCCATTGCCGCTGCCCGGGTGTGTGATCCATCAGTGAAATCAGGCCGACACGCGGGTTTTGCAGGAACGGGGTAAACAGGTCGCGCATATTGGCCGCCGGCAGTTCGCAGCGCACATGCAGGCGATGTTCGGCACGCAGCGCGCCGCTCTCTTCGGCATGGCGGATTGAATCCAGCACCGGGCCCATGTCCTGGCTCCGCATGGCTTCGGGATCGGTGTCACCGACACCCAGTGCGTCATAAACCGTGGTAATGCCCGCCGCCGCCACCTCGGCGTCGTGCCCGATCAGCGCCGGCAGTTCCGGCCAGCGCACCTTGGGCCGCGGCATCATGTGGCGTTCGAAATTGTCGGTATGCAGTTCGATCAGCCCGGGAATCAGCAGATCGCCGTCGAGGTCGCCGGCCGGGGGCACCGAAGTATTGCCATGGTCAATCGCGACAATGCGGCCGCCGGCCACCGCGAGGGTGCCGTTGACCACTTCATTCGCGAGGACGAGTTTTGCGCTTTTGAGCAGCAGTTCACCGTTCATCGAAATTCCGCCATGTTGACTACGCGAGTGGCCACGGCATTGCGTGTGGCCTCATCATGAAAAATGCCCAGGATGGCTGCACCCTGCTCCCGC
>JBIIZE010000411.1:0-2657 GCA_044346435.1 Burkholderiales bacterium | reverse complement strand
CAGCGCAATTTCTCTTCTCGCTGCCACCGATCCACTATGTCCCGCAGTTCAGCCGGGTTCATCGGCAGCCGGTCTGCACGGCTGTGCACTTTCGATGTATGGCAAACCTGACAGTGATTCTCGTAGAGCGCCCGACCGCGCCCGGCATCCGCCGGAACCTGCGCGCCGGCAGCGACCGACAGAAACAACCCCACCGCAATGAATCCGCAGTGAGTCAGCCGACTGAATCGCATACACGACCTCCTTTGCAGGGCTGCGTTATCCGGGGCCGTGCGGACCAAGACTGCCTAGCCCTGCCTGTTGATCTCACCAGCAGTGCGCTGCATGAAACAAGTGAATGCGCTGGATGCCGCAGCGACCGCCCAGAAAGCGAAGAAACCCACTGAATACACGGCCGTTGCCGACCAATGCACCGGTTCCCCGAAAAGATAAAGTTCCTGGGGATTGATCAGGGTAAAAAAAACGCCCTCTGCGATGCCGCCGACGATAAACGACGGCCAGAGTATCCACATCAGCACTTTTCCCATACGCTCCCTCCCCCTTGCGGTGACGGCTTCGCTGCTCGTCAGACGCGAGGCTGGCCGTTTTCTTCTTCAGCCATCTTGCGACGGATGAATACATAAAGGAAAGCCCCGATCACGATAACCACCGCGATTGTGACCAGACTGAACAATCCCACATCGGAACCAAAAAGAAGTTTCCAGGCCATCGGGTTTCTCCTATTTTGAACTTGCCGGGGACAGCGTGACCGCCCCCTGATGCGGCGCCACCATCGCGCCATCCAGCCGCCAGGTTGACTGCTGATCCTGCAGGATCAGCATCCAGCGCCCTTCGGTCAGCGCAGGGCCCACGCCGCCGTATGCACCGTCAGCGGTCTTTCTGAGCATCACCAGACCATCGCGCCCTGCCCGTGTCGGGTGCACGACGCGCAGTTGCAGCGTATCCGGGAGGGTTACGCCTGCAGTTGCCCCGAGTTGAACGGTGATCCGGCGTCCGTCATCGGCAAACTGTGCTGCAGCGTGATATCCGTTCTGCGCGGCCAGCGCCTCCCGCTGCAGGGTCTTGTTGATTGCCAGCCCCTGTTTGTAATAATCATCAGCGACCAGCCCGTCACTGCTGGAAATCGCGATCCACAACGTCGCAAAACCGGCAACCACCACGGCGGCCGGACCGGCCATCAGCAGCCAGGGCCAGGGTTCCCGGTACCACGGCAATGTATCAGTCTGCATCATTTGCACAGCACTCTCCTCAGCGGACAAAGAACCGCGATTTTTCGTCGGCACGGACGCCCGCACGGTCCAGGTCGACAATATGGAAAACGATGACATGCGAGCCGGCTTCGATGCCTGTGGGATCGAGCTTCACCGACACCGGGAATACCTGAGTCGTTGCCGGCGGCACTTCAACCGGCTGGTGCATCACCACCTGCATTCCATTCAGGCCGCTGACATTGACACTGAAACGGCGCGGCGCCTCGTCGGTATTGATGAACTGCAGGCGGTAGACGTTTTCGATCAAGCCCCCTCCGGCATCGCGCACCATGGCGCCGCGATCACGGATGACATCGACTTTGAGCGGACTGCGCAGAAAGAGGCCGGTGAAAAAGGCAATAATGACCAGGATAAGCAATCCGGTATAAATCAGTACACGCGGACGGATCACGTGTTTTTTGATTTCCTGATCGGTGTACTTGCCCTTGACGGCATTTTCCGTCGAGTAACGTATCAGCCCGCGGGCGTAACCCATTTTGTCCATCACCTGATCGCAGCCGTCGATGCAGGCTGCGCAGCCGATGCACTCGTACTGCAGACCGTTGCGAATGTCGATACCCGTCGGACAGACCTGGACGCAGATGTTGCAATCCACGCAATCGCCCAGCCCCACCGCCTTGGGATCGGCTTTTCGTCCGCGTGCACCGCGCGGATCGCCGCGTTTGGCGTCGTAGGTGATGACCAGCGTGTCGGGATCGAACATCACGCTCTGGAAGCGCGCATACGGACACATGTACTTGCACACCTGCTCGCGCATCCAGCCGGCGTTGCCGTAGGTGGCAAAACCGTAGAAGAAGATCCAGAAAGTTTCCCAGGGCCCGAGACTCCAGGGCGAAAACGAAGCCGCCAGCGTCTTGATCGGGGTGAAATAACCGACAAAGGTAAAGCCGGTCCACAAGGCCACTGCAATCCAGATGCCGTGCTTGAGTGCCTTCAGGCCGAACTTACGCGCGCCCAGCGAGGACTGATCAAGACGCATGCGCTGCACGCGATCGCCCTCAATCTTGCGCTCGATCCACATGAACATTTCGGTATAAACCGTCTGCGGACAGGCGTACCCGCACCACAGCCGCCCTGCCACGGCGGTAAACAGGAACAGCGAATAAGCCGAGATGATCAGCAGCGCCGTCAGGAAAATGAAATCCTGCGGCCAGAACACCAAGCCGAAGATAAAGAACTTGCGTGAAACAAGATCAAACAGAACCGCCTGACGGTCGTTCCAGATCAGCCAGGGCGAGCAATAAAAGACCAGCTGGGTAATGATGACCAGCGCGATCCGCCAACGGGCAAACAGTCCGCTGACGGCACGCGCATAGATCTTCTTGCGGACCTCGTAAAGCGAGGTCTCGATTTCATCCGCAGCCGGCGCCGGCTCGGTGATATGGT
>JBIIZE010000412.1:0-2657 GCA_044346435.1 Burkholderiales bacterium | reverse complement strand
AGCACTCAGCTGCCGCCCTCATACACCACGCGTCCGTTGCGCTCCACGCGCGTGCTGCATTTCGACGTGCCGCAGGTGAACTCGGTCTTCACCACATCCTTCGGTGTCACCACCACGGTGCCGCGCCCGCGGTGCGCCGTGCCGGCGTCGAACTCATAAGTCACGATACCCGCCGGCTCATCAATCAGCATTGAAAAACTCATGTACTCACCAAAAAACAAACCGTTGGTCTTGTCGGCAATGACTTCGACGCGCAGCGGAATGCGGTTCTTGGTCGTCGGGTGCGTGCGGAAATAACGTTTCACCCGGTCACCGTATTTGAACGAGGGGTCCACCGCTTCGATGCGCTTGAGCAGTTTCAGTTCGCTCGGCCGCAGCGGCACGTCTTCCATGCCCAGGCCCACGGCCTGCGCCGCAGCCGTGCCGGCACAGAGCAGCAGCGCAAGCGCGGCAACGAAACGCATCGCCTCAAGCCGCATCTTCAAGATCCTCATAGGCTTCCGGCGTGAAGCGCGGACTGCAGATCGCCAGAAACACCAGATCGCCCTCGCCGATATTGGCGATGCGTTGCCGCACCGACGGCGGGATCATCACCACATCGCCGGCCTGCACCTCCTGCGGCGGGTAATCGCCGATCTCGACGCGCCCCTGGCCGTCGAGGATCACGTAACGCTCGACGGTGTCGCGTACCCGGTGCCATTTGGTGGTGACGCCGTGTTCCACCCGTGCCCGCGCAATCGACAGTTCCGGATCACTGTCATCGTTGGACAGCTCAAGGATGTGACAGCCTTCATCGATAAAGACTTCAACACCGGGATGGGGCCGCAGGATGGGGGGCTGCATAGTCGCAATTCGCTTTCTGTCAGGCAGGGATTCTGTTGCCCCGCATCATACCGGTGGCGCGGCGTCTTGCGCAGCGCAACGGCGGAATCCCGCCAGCATATGGTCGGCATTTTGCGGGCACGGAACGGGACTGCCATACTGGCGCGCAACTTCCTTTTGACTTTCTTCAAGGCCTTCCGATGACCAACACCGGCCCGCTCTCCCGCTACACCGTTCTCGACCTCACCCGCGCCCGCTCCGGCCCCACGGCCGTGCGCCAGCTTGCCGACTGGGGCGCCAAGGTCATCAAGGTCGAAGAACTCGGCGAACAGGACGGCGACGGCAGCCCCTTCGACAAACGCCACGGCCCCGACTTCCAGAACCTGCATCGCAACAAGCGCAGCCTCACGCTCAATCTGAAATCGCCCGAAGGCCTCGCGGTGTTCAAGCGCCTCGCCGAAAAAGCCGACGTCATCGTCGAGAACTACCGCCCCAAGGTCAAAGAACGCCTCGGCATTGATTACGAGAGCATCCGCAAGATCAACCCGCGCATCGTTTACGGCAGCATCAGCGGCTTCGGTCAGGACGGCCCCTACGCCGACCCCGTGCGTGCCGGCATCGCCATCGGCGACTCCAGCGCGGGGCTATATCTGTCATTTGGCATCGTCACCGCACTGCTCGAACGCGAACACACCGGCGAAGGCCAATGGGTACACACCTCGCTGCTGCAGGCACTGGTCGCGATGACCGACTTCCAGGCCGCACGCTGGACCGTCGCCGGTGAAGTTGCCGGACAGGCCGGCAACAACCATCCCACGGCAATTCCCACCGGCACCTACAAGACCCGCGACGGCTATATCAACATCGCCGGTTCCGGCCAGCTCTTCGAACGCCTGTGCAAGGCCGTCGGCCTGCCCGACGTGCCGAAGAATCCCGATTACTCGAATTCCAAGATCCGCTCGAAAAACCGCGATGCGCTGAACAAGATCATCGCGAGGCAGATCGAAACCCGAACCTCAGCGGAATGGATCGAAACGCTGAACAAGGCCGGCGTGCCCTGCGGCCCGATTTACCAGATGAATGAAGTGTTTTCCGATCCGCAGGTTCAGCATCTGGGACTGGCGGCACCGGTGACGCATTACCAGTTGGGTGACATCAAGGTCGTGCGCAACGGTATCAACTTCTCGAAGACACCGTTTTCGGTGCGGAAGGCGGCGCCGGATAAGGGGGCGGAGACGGATCAGATTCTGAAAGAATACGGCTATAGCGAAGAAAATATTTCACAACTAAAAGCGCATGGAATTACGGCTTAAAATAACCAAAAAATTGCAATTACCACCTCACAATAATTGTAATTTCATAAACGACAATGCTAATTTCACCGGAAATTAAAGATCTACTCGAAGCGCTTTCTTATATTGCAACAATACTTGGCATACCAGCAGCGATAGTTGTGTTCATTTGCCAAAAGAAAAAAGAGCGAAGAGCGCAAGAATTGGAGGCACACTATCACGCAAATCAACTATATATAGACTATCTAAAGCATTGCCTTGACAACCCCGACCTGGATGCATTTGAACTGCGCCAAGATGACAAAGAAGTAGTTGATTCAGGACTGCCATACAAACAGCTTATATTGTTCACAATACTTATTTCAATGATGGAAACTGCATTTCTTCGTTACCGTAACGTACATTCAACCGCGCAGCAGACGCAGTGGATGGGATGGCATACCTATATGCTGGAATGGGCCAAACGAAGCGACTTTAATAAGGCATGGGATATTCTTGGGCCACAATTCGACACTGAATTTATCAAAGAGATGGATAAGATTG
>JBIIZE010000139.1:0-5669 GCA_044346435.1 Burkholderiales bacterium | reverse complement strand
ATTACCATACATCATTTCCGCGCCGCGCTGCGACAGCCCCGTGCGCAGCGACTTGTTGTCGACCAGTTGCGCGACATCATTCTCGATTTTTTTGGCAATCGCCGCCGGCGTGCCCGTGGGCGCGAACAGGCCGTACCACTGCGCGGCCTCGTATCCCGGCAATCCGCTTTCGGCGACCGTCGGTATTTCCGGCAGCGTCGGATAGCGTTTGCTCGTGGTCACCGCCAGCGCGCGCAGTTTTCCGCCCTGCACCTGCGGCAGCGCCGACACGATGATGTCGATCATGTACTGCGTGCGTCCGGCGATCAGGTCGGGCAGGGCGGGACCGCTGCCTTTATAGGGCACATGCACGGCCTCGATGCCGGTCATCATGTTGAACATTGCCGCGGCGAGATGGGGCAGTGCGCCGTTGCCTGACGAGGCATACGACAGCTGGCCGGGTTTGGACTTGGCCAGCGCCACCAGTTCCTTCACCGATTTCACCGGCAGCCCGTTGGTCGCCACCAGCAACTGCGGCGACAGTGCGAACGAGGCCAGTGCCATCAAATCCTTGCGCGGGTCGTAATTGAGTTCCGGATAAACGCTGGGTGCGATGACCACGCCGGCATTGACGCCCATCAGCAGCGTGTAACCGTCGGCCGGACTTTTCGCCACCAGGCCGGTGCCGATGGTCGCGCCGGCGCCGCCGCGATTGTCCGGCACCACGTTTTGCCCCCACAGTTCCGACAGCGACTGGGCGACGGCGCGGCCGACGTAATCGGAAGCCCCGCCCGGCGGAAACGGGATGATCAGGCGCACCGGTTTGGTCGGGTAGGCGAATGCCGCCAGCGGCAGGGCGGCCGTCAGCACAAAAGCGATCAGGCGGGTCATCGTGTGCATGTCTTGTTCTCCAGTGCCGTCGGGCGGATGAGAACAGACTGTGCAATTCCTGTGCCACTGCGATCTGCGCGGCGGCGGCATCACCGGTGACCGCCAAATACCGCCGGCGGGCACTGCGGAGGTGCTGTCGCCATCAGCGGTGCCACTTCGCGGTGCGCGGGCGACAGGCCCTGCCGCAAGCCCGGGCAGACGCAGGGGCTACGGTATAATCCCGCTCCCGCGCGGCTGTGGCCGTGTGACCGAATTTTCCGAAAGGCGGATTCCGCAATGCCTGAAGAACAACTGCGCAAAGCAGCCCTCGAATATCACCGCTATCCCGTGCCGGGCAAGATTGCCGTCACGCCGACCAAGGGTCTGGTCAATCAGCGCGACCTCGCGCTGGCGTACACGCCCGGCGTGGCCAAGGTATGCGAGGAGATCGCTGCCCACCCGGAGGAGGCGAGCAACTACACCGCGCGCGGCAATCTGGTCGCGGTGATCACCAACGGCACCGCGGTGCTGGGCCTCGGCAACATCGGTCCGCTGGCCTCCAAACCGGTGATGGAAGGCAAGGCCGTGCTGTTCAAGAAGTTTGCCGGCATTGACGTCTTTGATATCGAAATCAACGAGCAGGATCCGCACCGGCTGGTGGAAGTCATTGCGGCGCTGGAGCCGACTTTCGGCGGCATCAATCTCGAAGACATCAAGGCGCCGGAGTGTTTCATCGTCGAGCGCGAGCTGCGCAAGCGCTGCAAGATTCCCGTGTTTCACGATGACCAGCACGGCACCGCGATCACCGTCAGCGCTGCTTTCACCAACGGGCTCAAGGTGGTCGGCAAGGATATTTCCAGGATCAAGCTCGTCGTGTCCGGCGCGGGCGCCGCGGCACTGGCCTGTCTGGATCTGCTGGTCTCGCTGGGCCTGAAAAAAGAAAACATCACCGTCACCGACATCGTCGGCGTGGTCTACAAGGGCCGTGCCGAACTGATGGACCATGACAAGGCGCGTTATGCCATCGACACCGACGCGCGCCAGTTGTGCGACGTGATGGCCGGCGCCGATGCCTTCCTCGGCCTGTCGGCCGGCAAAGTGCTGAAGCCGGAGTGGGTCAAGCTGATGGCGGACCGCCCGCTGATCCTCGCACTCGCCAACCCCGAGCCGGAAATCCTGCCCGAGCTGGTGAAGGAAGTGCGCCCGGATGCGGTGATGGCGACCGGCCGTTCGGACTATCCGAACCAGGTCAATAACGTGCTGTGTTTCCCGTTCATTTTCCGCGGCGCGCTGGATGTTGGCGCGACCACGATCAACCGCGAAATGGAAATCGCCGCGGTCAACGCGATCGCCGCGCTGGCCCAGGCCGAGCAGTCGGACATTGTTGCTGCCGCTTACGGCGAGCAGGACCTCAAGTTCGGGCCCGACTACCTGATTCCCAAACCCTTTGATCCGCGCCTGATCGAACACGTCGCACCGGCCGTGGCCAAGGCGGCGATGGACAGCGGTGTGGCGACGCGGCCGATCACCGATTTCGACGCTTACAAGGCGCGCCTCAATCGCTTTGTCTACCAGTCCGGCCACATCATGCGTTCGGTGTTCGCTGCGGCAAAAAAGGCGCCGAAGCGCGTGGTCTATGCCGAAGGTGAGGAAGAACGTTTCCTGCGCGCCGCGCAGCAGGTGGTTGATGAAGGTCTGGCGCGTCCGGTCCTGATCGGTCGCCCGAATGTCATCGAGACGCGCGTCGAGCGCCTCGGCCTGCGGCTGCAGCGCGACAAACATTACGTGGTCATCGATCCCAACAACGATCCGCGCTATCGCGATTACTGGACGGAATACCACCGTCTGGCCAAGCGCAAGGGCATTTCCGCGGAGCTGGCCAAACTCGACATGCGCCGCCGGCCGACACTGATCGGCGCGATGATGCTGCACATGGGTGATGCCGACGCGATGCTTTGCGGCATCTTCGGTCAGTACAGCCGCCACCTGCGTTTGATTGACCAGGTCATCGGCCGCCGGCCCGGCGTGAACCATTATTCGGCGATGAACACGCTGCTGCTGCCCAAGGGCACGGTGTTCATCTGCGATACCTATGTCACCTTTGATCCGACGGCCGAACAGATCGCCGAATCGACGGTGCTCGCCGCGGAAGAGATCCGCCGCTTCGGGGTCACGCCGAAGGCCGCGATGCTGTCGCACTCCAGCTTCGGCGGCAGCGACAGCGCCACCGCGCAGAAAATGCGCCACGCGCTGGAACTGGTGATGCAGCTCGATCCGACCCTCGAAGTCGAAGGCGAGATGCAGGGCGACATGGCGCTGTCCGAAGACATCCGCCTGCGCGCATTGCCCGACAACCGGTTGAAGGGCTCGGCAAATCTGCTGGTGATGCCCAACCTCGATGCCGCCAATATTTCGTTCAATCTGCTGAAGACCGCGGCCGGCGACGGCATCACCATCGGCCCGATGCTGCTCGGCGCCGCCAAGCCCGTGCACATCATCACGCCGTCATCGACCGTGCGCCGCATCGTCAATATGACCGCGCTGTCAGTGGTCGACGCCGGTGCGCAGCGCGGCGAACAGAAACCATTGCTGTAAACCTCGAAATCGCAAGACGCAGTGCATTCATAAGTTATTGTTTTTATTAATTAATTTAAGAGACTGAAGTCATGGCCAAATTCCGCATCGAAAACGACACGATGGGCGAGATCGACGTGCCCGACAACATGCTGTGGGGCGCGCAGACGCAGCGCAGCCTGCATCACTTCCATTTCCCCGGCGAGACCATGCCGATGCCGGTGGTGCACGCGCAGGTGCTGGTGAAAAAAGCCGCTGCGCTGACCAATATGGCGCTGGGCGTGCTCGACAAGAAAAAAGGCGGCGCCATCGTCAAGGCCGCCGACGAAGCGCTGACCGGCCAGTGGAATGATCATTTCCCGCTGGTGGTGTGGCAGACCGGCTCCGGCACGCAGACCAATATGAACGTCAACGAAGTGCTGGCGAATCGTGCGTCCGAGCTGCTCGGTGGCAAACGCGGTTCGGCGCGTCTCGTGCACGAGAACGACGACGTCAACAAGGGTCAGTCCTCCAACGATACTTTCCCGACGGCGATGCACGTCGCGGCAATGATCGCGCTGGAAAAGGAACTCAAGCCCGCAGTGAAAAAACTGCGCAACACGCTGGACAAGAAGGCGAAGTCCTTCATGAACATCGTCAAGATAGGCCGCACCCATCTGCAGGATGCAACGCCGCTGACGCTGGGCCAGGAGTTTTCGGGTTATGTGTCACAGCTCGATCACGCGCTGCAACACCTCGACGCCGCCCGCCCGCATCTCTGCGAACTCGCACTCGGCGGCACCGCTGTCGGCACCGGCCTCAATGCGCATCCGAAATTCGCGAAAGACGTTGCCGCGCAGCTGAAGAAACTGACGGGTCTTCCATTCGTCACCGCCCCGAACAAGTTCGAAGCGCTGGGTTCCTGTGACGGCGTGGTCAGTGCCCACGGCGCGCTGAAAATGCTCGCCGCCGCGCTGATGAAAATCGCCAATGACGTGCGCTGGCTGTCGAGCGGTCCGCGTTGCGGCATCGGCGAACTGAGCATCCCCGAAAACGAACCGGGCTCGTCGATCATGCCGGGCAAGGTCAACCCGACCCAGTCTGAATCGATGACCATGGTCTGCTGCCAGGTCTTCGGCAACGACGTTGCGATCAACGTCGGCGGCTCGATGGGCAACTTCGAACTCAACGTGTTCCGCCCGATGGTGATCCTCAACTTCATGCACAGCGCCCACCTGCTGGCGCATGCCTGCGAAAACTTCGAGGAACACTGCGCCGTCGGCATCGAACCCAACCGCGGCCGCATCGATCAGCTGATGCGCGAATCCCTGATGCTGGTGACCGCGCTGAACCCCTACATCGGCTACGCCAAGGCCGCCGCGATCGCCAAGAACGCGCACAAGAAGGGCCTGACGCTGAAGGAATCCGCGATCCAGCTCGGCCACCTGACCTCCGCGCAGTTCGACCAGTGGGTCAAGCCGGAGAGCATGGTCGGCATGAAGATCAAGGTCGCGAAGAAGAAGTAGGTTTCAGCGACAGCAGTTCAAAACAAAACGCCTGTCGGCGGGAGTCGGCAGGCGTTTTGTTTTGTGCAGAAGATTTATAACGTCCGGCTTCAGACGCACGCCGCTTTTGGCGCGTCGACCTGTAGGTCATTGTCAGGTGGCATGGCCTCCGATACCACCCCGCCTGGAAGGTCTGCAATCGGCCAGAAGCGGACATTCGATTAACGCCAAAATAAGCAGTGATTTTTAAGTTGCACTTTTGCCATGAAATGGAGCGCAGCGGAATGGCAAAAATACAACTTAAAAACCATCCGTTTAATTGCTTTGTTAGGCTTATTGTACATTTACGCCCAAATCCGTCAGGGTTCTTGATAGCTCTTGCGGACTGATTTTGTCTGACAACCCATATATATGTTGAATATTTTTAAGTGTAGTAATACTCATGATAGTAAAAGCTTTACCCTTTAAATCTATGGTTCCTACGACCACCATCTCGATTTCCTTATAGGGTATAAAAGTTGTTTTTCCCGAACCTATGCCATCCTTTTTAACGTAAACCGATTTGGGTAGAAAATTAAATACCCATTCAAAAGCTAAAAAAAATAGCGACATGGCAACAGCGCCAAGAATCGTTGGAATCACGCCATGCACACTTATAAAAAGCCCTAAACTACAAAACAGGATTAAATAAACTAAAAATAGTTTTATATAGCGTTGCGGTGCAATTTTGAATTCTGAAGCTCTTGCCTTAGAGAATTCAAA
>JBIIZE010000410.1:0-2684 GCA_044346435.1 Burkholderiales bacterium | reverse complement strand
GCCGAGATTGCCTTCACCAAGAACACCACCGAAGGGCTCAACATTGCCGCGCATGCCTTTGATCTGCGGCCCGGCGACAACATCGTGCTGACCGACATGGAGCATGTCGCCAACGTCTGGGTCTGGCAGCACTGGGTGGCAAAGGGCGTCGAGATCCGCTTCGCGAAGAACCGTGACGGTTGTCTGCCGGTGGAGGCCTTTCTTGCGCAGATGGATAACCGTACGCGCGTGGTATCCACAGCCTACATCACGTACGGCAACGGTTATCGTGTCGACATTCCGGCGCTCGGCAAGGCCTGCCGCGAGTTTGGTGCACGGCTGGTGGTCGACGGCGTGCAAGCGGCCGGCGTGCTGGCTGTGCCGCTGGCGGGGCTGGGTGCCGATCTGGTGGCGATCGGCGGGCACAAAAACCTGTTCGGCCTGACCGGAACCGGCTTGCTGTATTGCAGTGAGGAACTGATCGACGAACTGAAGACGCCGTTCCTGAAGGCGCCGGTGGCGCCCGGTTCGGCGAAGGCCAGCGCACATCTGAAAAGCCAGTTCGACTATGTGCGCACGGCGCACCGCTTCGAGGGCGGCAATCCCAACTTTCTCGGTTTGCACGTTCTGCGGCGCAGCGCGGCTTTCATTGCGGGAATCGGCCTGCCGGCGATCGAAGCGCGCGTCCGGGATTTGACGACGCAATGCATGGCGATGATCCGCTCTGTCGGATTAACCACGCTGACCCCGGAGCCCTGGGCGGAGCGCGCGCAGATCGTCAGCGTTCCCGTGCCTGATGCGGGAGCCCTGATGGATCGCCTGCGCGAAAAGCACCGCGTCATCGTCAACGTCAAAGACGGTGCGCTGCGCATCTCGATGGGTTTTGCGAATAACGAGGAAGATCTGGAGCGTGCTGTGGCCGCCATCCGGCAGGAACTGGCAGCCTGACGGATACGGACTTATTTTTCGGCGATCACCGGCGGCGCCGGCGCCTTGCGGAACTCGATATCGCCGTACCAGGCGTGCACATTGTCGCCGGTGTTGTCGGTGTCGGTCATGATACCGATGGCAGTGATGCGTCCCGGCTCCTCGCCGAAGGCGCGGCGATAGTCCTCGATGATGTTGCGTGTTACTTCCTGCCACTTGCCGATGCGGTCGCGCCCTGATTCGGCGACGATCATCTTGATGCGGGAGGTATGCCGGTTATCGATGACGGTGTTCAGCGGCGCGCGGTTCTCCCAGATGTACATCAGTGTGGCGTAAGGCATCTGCTGTCCGGTCAGCAGTCGCACGTTGTCGAAAAATATGCGGTCCTGCATATTGAGTCTGTCGAGGTCGCCGTCAAAGCTGACGACCAGTCTGACCGGTGAATCCTCAAGGTGTTTCTGGGTGTTGTCGGCTTTCTGGATCAGTTCATCCGCTTTCCAGTGCCAGTGCAGCACCGGATAGCTGCGCGGATCCAGTTTCAGCGGATGGATCAGTCCGGAGGCAGATGATTCCGCGCGCGCCCTGACCACGGTGCGCCCCTGTTCATTGACGAGGCGGTAAGCGGTCGAACGCTTGAAGCGCGACAGCGTCCACGGCTGCCAGCCCGGCGGCAGCCCTTCGCCTTCCGGATGTCCGGAAAAACTGCGGACCTGAGGCAGTGCCACGGTTTCCGGTGCTTCCTGCACCGATGCGCAACCGGCGCTGAGCAACAACACAGCCGCAATGGCTGCGTTTCGGATCCTGTTCATTTTCCTCCTCCGGCTGTGCGCATCGATGCGCATCTGGGGCTTGTGTCCTTGAGGCCGTATCTTAGATTAAACCCGTTGCCGGAGCATCAGGGATTATTGGCGACCTGAGCCGGGGACAGCGGCGGGTTTTTCGAGAAATAACGTTTAATGCCGTTGAATATGGCTTCAGCCATCTTGTTCTGGTAGGCCGGATCACGCAGTTTGCGTTCTTCGTCGGGATTGCTGATGAACGCCGTTTCGATCAGGATCGACGGGATGTCCGGCGCTTTCAGTACCGCGAAGCCCGCCTGCTCGACATAGTTCTTGTGCAGCCGGTTGATGCCGCCCATTTCCTGCAGTACGGCCTTGCCCAGCTTCAGGCTGTCATTGATCGAAGCCGTCTGGGAAAGGTCGAGCAGCGTCTGCTTCAGATAGGGGTCCTTGATGCCGAGGTTGACGCCGCCGATCAGGTCAGCGTCGTTTTCCTGTTTCGCCAGCCAGCGTGCTGCGACCGAGGTGGCGCCGCGTTCCGACAAAGCGAATACCGACGAGCCGTTGGCGGAAGGCTTGACGAAGGCGTCGGCATGTATTGATACAAACAGGTCGGCTTTTACACGACGTGCTTTTTCAACGCGCATGTGGAGCGGGATGAAAAAATCGCCGTCGCGCGTCAATACCGCGCGCATGTTCGGTTCGGTTTCGATGCGCTCCTTGAGTTTCTGGGCGATCGACAGGGTGATGTTTTTTTCCAGGGTGCCGGCCCGTCCGCGTGCACCCGGATCTTCGCCGCCGTGGCCGGCGTCGATGGCTATCGTAATCAACCGTTCGGAGGCGGGGCGTGTGGTGCGTGCCGCGGGTTTTGTTGCCGGCGTTTCGCTTTTGGCGGCGACCTGCGGCGGGCCGTTCTCAGGGGCAGAAAGCTCCGGTGTCGGTGTCAATGCCGGACCCGGCGCCGGTGTGACTGCGGGAGTTTCCGGCGCTGTGTTTTCG
>JBIIZE010000409.1:0-2685 GCA_044346435.1 Burkholderiales bacterium | reverse complement strand
CATGCGACATATTCTTCCTGACTTGCCGGAGAGTGAATATCCAAAAATTGTTGATCGTTACCGTTTGCACTTTCTGAAGCGCGACGGCAGCACCACGTTGTTTGAGGGTGCACGGGAAATGATCGAGGACCTGCGCGAACGCGGCTATATGCTGGCCGTTGCCACCGGCAAAAGCCGGCGCGGACTGGACCGGGCTCTGGATGGCACGGGACTACGGGGAATGTTCGATGCCACTCGCTGCGCCGACGAGGGTTTTGCCAAACCGCATCCCGGCATGCTGCTGAACATTCTGGATACGCTGGCTACACCGGCAGACAAGGCGGTAATGATCGGCGACACCACACACGACCTGACGATGGCCAGCGCTGCAGGCGTTGCTGCCGCCGCCATCACGCATGGCGCCCATGAGCGCGAGGCGCTGGTCGAGTGCCGGCCACTGGTGATGGTCAATAATCTACAGGAATTGCGTGACTGGCTTTTGCCTCATTATTGAAACAGTTCTGCGTATTACTCCGTCGCATTTGTTGTAATATATTGTTTTTAAAGGAAATTAAATGTCAGACCCGCAAATGAATGACCCGCAATGGGAGCGCGGCGTGCTGGAGAAGGTTGCTTTGGCGGCCATCCGTGAGCAGCGTGCTGCACGGCGCTGGGGCATGTTCTTCAAGATGATGGTGTTGTTGTACCTGTTTGCCATCCTGTTCATCGGCATGGGCTGGTTCAGCAAACACGACAGCCTGCCGGGCAGCCATACCGCACTGATTGATATTAGCGGCGTCATCAGTTCCGGCAGCCAGGCCAGTGCCGACAAGATCATGGGCGGCCTGCAGGCGGCGTTCAAGGACAAGAACACCAAGGGCATCGTGATTCGCATCAACAGTCCCGGTGGCAGCCCGGTGCAGGCCGGCTACATCTATGACGAGATCAAACGTCTGCGCGGCCTGCATCCGGAAATTCCGCTGTATGCCGTCGTCGAAGACATCTGCGCGTCGGGCGGCTATTACATCGCTGCCGCGGCCGACAAGATCTATGTCGACAAGGCGAGCATCATCGGTTCGATCGGTGTGCTGATGGATGGTTTCGGTTTTACCGGCACCATGGAAAAGCTCGGCGTCGAACGTCGACTGCTTGCCGCAGGTGACAACAAGGGTTTTCTGGACCCGTTTTCACCGATCCAGGAAAAGCAGAAAGCGCACGCTGAAACCATGCTCAGCGATATCCACCAGCAATTCATCTCAGTTGTTCGCCAGGGGCGCGGCAAGCGGCTCAAGGAAACGCCGGATATGTTCTCCGGACTGCTTTGGGTCGGTCAGAAAAGCATAGACCTCGGTCTGGCTGATGCACTGGGCAGTCTGGAATACGTCGCCCGCGACATCATTAAAGCAGAAGATATCGTTGACTTTACGCAGCAGGAAAATATTGCCGAACGCTTTGCGCGTCGCTTCGGCGCCGCAACGGCGGAAGCCTTGGTCAAAATGGGCAGCATGAGCATCCGCTGAGAGATTAATCAGCGTTTGCAGTAGAGCAGGAATACCGCCGGCCGCTTGTTGAGGGCCGGCAGTTTTTTGCGCCACGCGGCAATAGTCCGCGTCGCGATGAATTCATCCGGTTGCGTCAGATCGGCCGCAACGCACAGCAAAGTCGGATCGGCGCCGTGTTCCATCAGGGCCTGCAGCATCACGTCGTTGCGATAGGGCGTTTCGATGAAAATCTGGGTGGCGTCTTCGCGCTTTGAACGTTGTTCCAGTTCACGTATTTTTGACGCCCGCGCAGCCGCATCCACCGGCAGATAACCGTGAAATGCGAAACGCTGACCGTTCAACCCTGAAGCCATCAGCGCCAGCAGAATTGCCGAGGGGCCGACCAGCGGTACGACGGTGATGCCGGCTTCATGAGCTGCACGTACCAGCAAAGCGCCCGGGTCGGCAACGGCGGGACAGCCTGCTTCCGACAGCAGTGCGACATCCATGCCATCGCGCAACGGCTGCAGCAGTCCGGCAATCGCTGCGCCGGGGGTATCCTTGTCCAGCGTGGTGATGCTGACCGTGTTCAGCGGTTGCGGATAAGCAATACGCTTCAGGAAGGCTCGTGCTGATTTCGGATTTTCCGCAATGAAATGTGTCAGGCGATGGGCGATGTCCCTTGATGCGTCAGGAATCACCGACGTCGGCATTTCACCCAAATCGCTGGGCAATAGAAACAGCGAACCGGATGCACTCATGGCAAGGAGATTCCGGCACGTTTCAGCATGGTCACCAAAGTGATCAGGGGCAAACCGATCAGGGCTGTCGGATCGTCGCTTTCTACTTTATTTACCAAGGCAATCCCCAGAGCCTCTATTTTCGCGCTGCCGGCGCAGTCATATGGTTGGTCCTGCCGCAAATATCGTTCGATAGTCTCATCTGACAGTTCACGCAGAAGCACGGTGGTGGGCACGTTCGCACATTGCATTTCCCCGCTGGCTGCGTCGTAGAGGCAGATGGCCGTATGAAAAACCGTGGTTTTTCCGCTCATCAACCGCAACTGCCGGGCGGCAGACTCATGCGAGCCGGGTTTTCCCAATACCGTGTCATCAAGCAAAGCCACCTGATCCGAGCCAATGATCAAAGCTGCGGGCCGGCTTGCGGCAACCTTGCGCGCTTTGGCCTGGGCAAGGCGGGTTGCGGTGGCCACCGGACCTTCGCC
>JBIIZE010000407.1:0-2688 GCA_044346435.1 Burkholderiales bacterium | reverse complement strand
ACTCACGCCGGACGAAGAGGTTTTGCTGCGCAGGCAGTTGCTGACGAGACTCCCTGACGTGTTCCGCTTCACCTTCAGTTACTGCGATGAGATACCCCGCGGGGCCGGCGGCAAGTTCGAGGATTTCATTTCTGAGCTTGACTGAGTTCTGCCCGGAGCGGGGATCAAGGCCGGTGCGCGATGATTCCCAGGTATTCGCCGCCACCGCTGATGGTCGGGGCATCAATGCCGGCCTTGTTGGCTTTGGTGCCTTGCAGCTGTCGGACGGCATCCAGCGCCAATCCGGCGCCTGACATCATCGCCTCAATTTCTGAAATCGAACGCAGCGGATAGTTGATCTGCTGCTGCGCATAACGTTCCGCGCAATCGGCGAGTTCCGCCGGTTCGATTCCGAAACAGTCGTGATTTGCGGCTGCTTCAAGCATGAACTCCTTGCGGAATGCTTCCACCTGGGCGGGTGAAAAACGGATGCAATCCGGGGCGGTGGCCGTGCGCAGGCGGCTCGTCGTCAGCAGCCATCCGCCGGGCGCCAGCAAGGCATGCCATTGTGTTGCCAGGCGCGGCCAGACCGCATGCGGAAAGCGCGAAATGAAAGAGTCTGTGCAGATCAGGTCAAACGGAAGCGTGGAACGGTAAGTCAGGATGTCGCTGCATACTGTCTCGATCCGCAGGTTTTGCTGTCCGGCGTACCACTGATTCAGACGAAGCGGTGTCTCGCAGACATCGACAACACTGATCAACGGCGTGATTCCAGCCTGTTGAAAGGCGCCGGAGACCTGGGCCAGCATGGCGGTATCCGTTGCGCCGGAGATCAGTACCCGCGGTGCAGGATTGATGCGAATGAAGTCGGCAATGGCGCCCTGATAGAAGGTGCGACGTTTGGCCGCCGTGCCGGCCATGCTCATGATGCGCAGGAATTGCCAAAGGCCGTGATTGCAGGCGCAGGTCGTGCCGGTACTCGGATCGTGCCGGCAATGCCGGGCGGCAAGATCCCATGCGATGGGCGCGCTGATTTCCAAGGGTTCGTCGTAAGGTTGCATGGTGTTGCGCGACAGAAGAAGGGGCATCTTAACCTGAGGGCCGGACTGCGGGCGGGTGCTACACTGAAGAATCCCCATGTGCGAAGTGTTGATCCGATGTCCGATCTGATGCGATCTGCGATGCCCGATGTGGTGTGGCCCGCCATTACCGATGATCGCGCTGCGCAGGCGCTGGCGCTGCAGTTTCAATTCGAGCAGTCGCAGTGGTGGCCGCTCGAGCGGCTGCAGGCGCAACAGTTGAAACAGTTTGAATCCGTGTTTCGCCATGCCGTGACGACTGTGCCGTATTACCGGGAGCGGTTTTCAGGGTTTGCGGATGTTTCGACCTGGGATACCTATCGCCAGTTACCGCTCAGCACGCGTAGTGAGGTCCAAAATGCCGGATCAGCAATGCACAGCGAAGCCCCGCCGCCGCAACATGGCGCCGTGGTGGTGACGGAGTCCTCCGGGTCTACCGGCAGTCCGCTGGTCACGCGAGGCACGGCGTGGACTCAGTTGCTGTGGCAAGGCTGCCTGCTGCGTGACCACCTCTGGCATCGCCGCGACTTCGCCGGCAAGCTGGTGGCAATCCGCAGTAAAACCAGTGAACAACGCTTGCCGAACTGGGGGCCGGCCACGGCACCGTATGCGACAGGACCCTCGGTAGTGCGCGGGGTATCCGACGATCTGGATGAGCAACTGCAATGGCTGGTTGCCGAGAATCCGCATTACCTGCTGTCGCTGGCCACCAATCTGCAGGCACTGGCAGCGCGCAGCCTGGAGCTGGGGATTCGTCTGCCACGCCTGAAACAGGCGCGGACCTATGCCGAGTCGCTGCGCCCCGAAGCGCGTGACCTCGTGCGCCGGGCCTGGGGTGTGGAAATTGCCGACAGCTACAGCTCGGAGGAACTGGGTTATCTCGCGCTGCAATGTCCGGAATGCGCGCAATATCATGTGCAGGCCGAAAACGTGATACTCGAGGTGCTGAACGAGTCAGGCCGGCCCTGTGCGCCGGGAGAGATCGGCGAGGTCACCGTGTCCACACTGCACAATTTTGCGATGCCCCTGTTGCGTTACACCAGCGGTGATTACGCCGAGGCGGGCGAACCCTGTGCCTGCGGACGCGGACTGCCGGTATTGCGGCGGATCATCGGTCGCCAGCGCAATATGCTGTTGCGGCCCGATGGCGGGCGCTACTGGCCGAGTTTTGCTTCCGGTGTCTGGCGGGAATTGGCGCCGGTTTCCCAGTTTCAGGTGGTGCAGACTGCGCGTGATGCCCTGGAATTCAGAATTGTCTCGCCGCGCGAGCTGACTGCGGAGGAGAGCAGTCGCCTGATCAATGCACTCCACGGCGCACTGGGATTTTCTTACCGCACGAACCTGCTGAGGATGGCGGAAATTCCCCGTGCGCGCGGCGGCAAATATGAAGACTTTATTTGTGAGGCCGAATGACGGATCAGTCCGTCCCGTCCTGTTGGAGCAGGTATTCCAGCGTCAGGTTGTCGAACAGCGCCGAACCGGTTGAAACAAAAAGCCGGTGGCGATTCGCAACGGTTGGTATCGGACCGTCCGCCAGCAGGGCGGAAAAATCACTGATGTCTGCGTTTTTGATGAGCCCTTGGGACAGCCAGGCTTTCAGGTCGCCGAAGCGGGTGGTATCCATCGTATC
>JBIIZE010000406.1:0-2693 GCA_044346435.1 Burkholderiales bacterium | reverse complement strand
GATACCTTCGTTTGCGCCTATCCGAACGCCGGTCTGCCCAATCCGCTGGCGCCGACCGGCTACGATGAGTTGCCGGAAAACACCGCCGAATACGTGCTCGACTTTGCGAAGAGCGGCTTCATCAATATCGCCGGCGGCTGCTGCGGCACCACGCCGGGGCATATCCGCGCCATCGCCGAGGCGGTGAAAAATGTGCCGCCGCGCAAAGTGCCGCAGATCGAACACAAGACACGGTTGTCCGGGCTGGAGCCGCTGAACATCGGCGACGACTCGTTGTTCGTCAACGTCGGCGAACGTACCAACGTCACCGGTTCGCGCGCCTTCGCCAAGCTGATACTCGCCGGCAACTACACCGAAGCGGTTGCGGTGGCGCGCCAGCAGGTGGAAAGCGGCGCGCAGGTGATCGACGTCAATATGGATGAGGCGATGCTGGATTCGAAGGCGGCGATGACCACCTTCCTCAGCCTGATCGCCTCCGAACCGGATATTTCACGTGTGCCGGTGATGATCGACTCGTCGAAATGGGAAGTCATCGAGGCCGGCCTGAAGTGTGTGCAGGGCAAGGCCATCGTCAATTCGATCAGCATGAAAGAGGGCCTCGTGCCCTTCAAACACCAGGCGCGGCTGGCAAAGCGTTATGGCGCCGCCGTGGTAGTGATGGCCTTCGACGAAAAAGGCCAGGCGGATACCTACCAGCGCCGGATCGAGATCGCCAAACAGGCCTACGACATCCTGGTCGATGAAATCGGTTTTCCTGCCGAGGACATCATCATCGATCCGAACATTTTCGCGATCGCCACCGGCATCGAAGAACACAACCGCTACGCCATCGATTTCATCGAGGCCACGCGCTGGATCCGCGAGAACCTGCGTCATGCGCGGGTCAGCGGCGGCCTGTCGAACGTGTCGTTCTCCTTCCGCGGCAATGACCCCGTGCGCGAAGCGATCCACACCGCCTTCCTGTATCACGCGGTCAAGGCCGGACTGACCATGGCCATCGTCAACGCCGGACAGATCGGCGTCTACGACGAAATCCCGAAAGAACTGCTGGAACACGTTGAAGACATCATTTTTGATCGTCGCCCTGATGCGGCGGAACGCATGGTGTCATTTGCCGAGACCGTCAAAGGCAAAGGTCGCGTGGTGGTCGAGGATCTGGCCTGGCGCGACGCGGCGGTGGGTGAGCGCCTGACGCATGCTTTGGTGAGAGGCATCACCAACTGGATCGTCGAAGATACTGAAGAGATGCGCCAGCAGATCGAAAAAGACGGCGGGCGTCCGATCCAGGTGATCGAGGGACCGCTGATGGACGGCATGAATGTCGTCGGCGACCTGTTCGCCGCCGGCAAGATGTTCCTGCCGCAGGTGGTCAAGTCGGCGCGGGTGATGAAGCAGGCCGTGGCACACCTGATTCCCTATATCGAAGCCGAGAAGGCAAGGCTGGGCGATGTGCGGGCCAAGGGCAAGATCGTGCTCGCCACCGTCAAGGGCGACGTACACGACATCGGCAAAAACATCGTCGCCGTGGTGCTCCAGTGCAATAACTACGAAGTGGTCAATATGGGCGTGATGATGCCGTGGACGCAGATCGCCGAAGTGGCGGCGCGCGAAAAGGCCGACATCATCGGTTTGTCGGGATTGATCACCCCGTCGCTTGAAGAAATGGCGCACAACGCCCGCGAAATGCAGCGTGCGGGCATGACCATTCCGCTGCTGATCGGTGGCGCGACAACGTCACGCGTCCATACCGCGGTGAAAATTGCGCCGCATTACCAGGGCCCGGTGGTGTGGGTGCCGGATGCGTCGCGAAGTGTGAGCGTGTGTTCGAGCCTGCTGTCGGATGACCTGCGCCAGGGATACCTGAACGATCTGGCAGCGGATTATGAGCGTGTGCGCGAACAACACGCCGGCAAAAAAGGCCCCGAACTGATTCCGCTGGCCGCCGCGCGTGCCAATGCGCAGGCTATCGACTGGAAGTCGTACACGCCGCCGAAACCGCTGATGACCGGGCTCAAGCCCTTAAAGAATTACGATCTGGCCGAACTCGCCAAATACATCGACTGGGGTCCGTTCTTCCAGACCTGGGATCTGGCCGGTCCTTATCCCGCGATTCTGGATGACGAAGTCGTTGGCGTTGAGGCACGCAAGGTCTTCGCCGACGCGCAGGCGATGCTGAAAAAAATCATTGAAGGCCGCTGGCTGACAGCCAATGGTGTGTTCGGGTTGTTCCCGGCCGCGCGCATCGATCATGAAGACATCGCGATCTATGCCGACGAATCGCGCAAGACGCCGTTGATGGTCTGGCACAACCTGCGTCAGCAGAATCAGAAGCCGACCGGTCGTGCCAATCAGTGTCTCGCCGATTACATCGCACCGGCGGAATCCGGTGTGCCGGATTACATCGGTGCGTTTGCGGTCACCGCGGGCCTGGGCATGGAGAAACAGCTCGAGCGTTTTGAAAAGCAGAACGATGACTATTCGTCGATCATGCTCAAGGCGCTGGCAGACCGTTTCGCCGAAGCCTTTGCCGAACTGCTGCATGTGCGCATCCGCCGCGAGTTCTGGGGTTATGCCTCCGACGAATCGCTGGATACCGCGGCGCTGGTTGCCGAGAAATACCGCGGCATCCGTCCGGCCCCCGGATATCCGGCCTGCCCGGACCATACCGAGAAAAGTGCCCTGTTCGACACGCT
>JBIIZE010000405.1:0-2694 GCA_044346435.1 Burkholderiales bacterium | reverse complement strand
CGTTTTATGGCCCGAAAATCGAGTTTTCGCTGAAAGATTCGCTGGGCCGGGTATGGCAATGTGGAACGTTACAGCTTGATTTCGCACTTCCTGGTCGTTTGGGGGCGGAATATGTGGCTGAGGACAATACACGGCGCACCCCGGTAATGCTCCACAGGGCTGTTTTAGGCTCCCTGGAGCGTTTTATCGGGATTTTGATCGAACACTATGCCGGCGCCATGCCGGCATGGCTGGCGCCCGTTCAGGCCGTTGTGATGAATATCTCCGAGGCGCAGTCTGAACATGTCGCCGGGGTTGCTGAAACCTTGAGAAAGGCGGGTTTTAGGGCCGTTGCCGACTTGAGGAATGAGAAAATTTCCTATAAAATTCGGGAACATAGTCTGCAAAAGCTGCCATTCCAGCTCGTCATCGGCGACAAGGAAGTAGCGGCGCAACTGGTGGCTGTGCGATCCCGCAAAGGCGAAGATCTGGGGCAAATGCCTCTGGATGCCTTTTTGTCGCTGTTAAACGGCGAAATTGCCAAAAAGGGGCGCGCAGTCTGAGATGAACGTGTTTAAGGAGTCTGTCGCATAGCTCAGGAAAAAGAAGCCCGGATCAATGGTGAAATCACCGCTCCGGAAGTGCGGGTCATCGGTGCCGACGGTTCACAGGTCGGCGTGATCAGCATCGCTGCCGCGAACAAGCTGGCAGAGGAAGCGGAACTTGATCTGGTTGAGATTGCCCCGACGGCGAACCCGCCTGTATGTCGCGTCATGGACTACGGCAAGTTCAAATACCGCGAAAGCAAGAAGCAGCACGAGGCGCGTCTCAAGCAGAAGCAGATCGTCGTCAAGGAAGTGAAATTCCGGCCGGGAACGGACGAAGGCGACTACAAGATCAAGCTGCGCAACCTGACCCGTTTTCTTGAAGAAGGCGACAAGACCAAGATTACGCTGCGATTCCGGGGGCGCGAGATGGCCCACCAGGAATTCGGAATGCGCTTGCTGGAGCGGGTCAAGGGTGACTTGGAGGCGGTGGGCGTGGTTGAGCAGTGGCCCAAGATGGAAGGCCGCCAGTTGGTGATGGTGCTGGGGCCGAAGAAGAAAGTGGTGCCAGTCAAAGGGGCACCGGCAAAAGTTTCGCCGGCGGCGGGTGACAAGCCCGCAGCGGCAAAGCCGGCGGTTTCGCCGGAGGCAGCAAAACCGGCGGCAACGCCGGGCACGGTGGTTGCAGCGGAAGGCGCAATAGCGAAAGACGCTGCAGCTGAATAAAAGAAGTAGTGATCGGGCCTTAAGTTCTGCAATCCGCGGACGCCCGACGCTAGGCTAAAACAGGAGTTATCCATGCCGAAGATGAAGAGCAAGAGCGGCGCGGCCAAGCGATTCAAAAAGCTGGGCAGCGGCGCGTTCAAGCGCAGCAGCGCACATTTGCGCCATATCCTTACCAAGAAGAGCACCAAGCGCAAGCGTCACCTGCGCGGCACGACCATGGTGCACGATTCCGACCAGCGCGCCGTTCGCGCGATGCTGCCGTATTGAGAGGGGGATAAACCATGCCAAGAGTTAAACGTGGTGTAATCGCCCGCAAGGCGCATAAAAAGGTCCTGAAGGCCGCCAAGGGTTTCCGTGGCCGTCGCGGCAACGTATTCCGTATTGCCAATGAAGCGGTGATGCGCGCAGGGCAGTATGCCTATCGCGATCGTCGCACCAAGAAGCGCGAATTCCGCGCCCTCTGGATCGCCCGTATCAATGCTGCTGCCCGTGAGCACGGCATGACCTACAGCGTATTCATGAACGGCCTGAAAAAGGCTGCGATCGAGGTTGATCGCAAGGTACTGGCCGACATCACTGTGTTCGACAAACCCGCCTTTGTGCGTTTTGTCGAGCAGGCCCGGGCGAGCCTCGGCGCCTGAGCAGTAACCCAAGGAAAAAGGAGGCTCTTCGAGCCTCCTTTTTTTTCGCCGGATTCCGTTACCATTCAAATCTATGCAGGATCTTGAAAAGCTCGTAGCCGAAGCAACCGCGCTCTTCGCCGGGATCGACGATGCCGATGCGCTGGAGCAGGCCAAGGCACGTTATCTCGGGAAGAGTGGCGCTCTGACCGAATTGCTGAAAGGCCTGGGCAAGCTGCCGGCAGCCGAAAAACCGGCGGCTGGTGCACGCATCAACGTTGCCAAGCAGGCGCTGGAACAGGCGCTGAATGAACAGCGCGAACGCATTGCAGAACGTGCGCTGGAATCCAGGCTGTCCGAAGAATCCATCGATGTCACGCTGCCCGGCCGCGGCCGCGGCATGGGTGGCCTGCATCCGGTCAGCCGGACCATGGAGCGCATTGAACAGCTGTTCCGCTCGATCGGATTCGATGTTGCCGATGGCCCTGAAATCGAAACCGACTTCTACAATTTCACTGCATTGAATCAGCCGGAAAACCATCCGGCGCGCTCAATGCACGACACATTTTATCTGGCGGACGGCAAGCATCTGCTGCGCACGCATACCTCGCCCATCCAGATCCGTTACATGGAGAAAAACCAGCCGCCGATCCGGGTGATCGCTCCGGGGCGGGTCTATCGCGTTGATTCAGATGCCACGCACTCGCCGATGTTTCATCAGGTCGAAGGCCTGTGGATTGATGAGCACATCAGCTTCGCGAATCTGAAGGGCGTTCTTGTCGATTTTTTCCGGCGATTTTTCGAGGACGACAGTCTGCAGATCC
>JBIIZE010000403.1:0-2722 GCA_044346435.1 Burkholderiales bacterium | reverse complement strand
CAACAGCCTGAGTTTTATAACTACAAAAACGGAGGGGGCTCATGAAATATGCTGCTTTTGTGTTGTTCACGCTTGCCGCGGCTCTGGGTGCGGGCCATGTCGCGGCGGCACAGGATTACCCGGTGAAATCCATCCGCTTCCTGGTGGGTTACGCGCCGGGCGGCGGCACCGACATCATGGCCCGCGTTGTTGGCGCCAAGCTGACGGAAAGCCTCGGGCAGCAGTTGATCGTTGACAACCGGCCTGGCGCCAATGCCAACCTCGCCGCGGAAATTGCCTCTAAGGCAACGCCGGACGGTTATACGGTGCTGTTTATTTCCGTTTCTCATGCGATCAGCAAACCGCTGTATAAAAAACTCGGCTATGACCTGGTACGTGATTTCACCCCGCTGATCAATGTATCGTCGGTGCCGATGTTTGTGGTGGTGCCGCCGTCATCGGCGCCGAAAAGCGTGGCTGATGTGATTGCGCTGGCAAAAAACAAGCCGGTCAACTACGCATCGTCGGGCGAAGGCAGCCCCGAACATATCGCCGCCGAAATGTTCAAGGCGATGACCAAGACCGGCATGACCCATGTTTCTTACAAGGGCGGAGCGCCGTCGGCGCTGGCGCTGATTTCCGGCGAAGTCCAGCTCGGCTTCAATACCGCGCCGGTGGCGGTGCCGCACATCAGGTCCGGCAAGATGCGCGCCATTGCGGTGACCAGTGCGAAGCGCAACCCGGCACTGCCTGATGTGCCGACCGTTGCAGAGTCAGGTGTGACCGGCTACGACATGATCAACTGGTATGGTGCTGTAGTGCCGACGGGTACGCCGGCGTTTGCGATCAACCGGCTCAATGCCGACATCAACAAGGCGCTGAAATTGCCTGATGTGCAGCAGCGTCTCGCCGCGCTGGGTGCTGATCCGCTCGGCGGCAGCGCTGCGGAGTTTGGTACTTACATCAAGTCCGAAATTGCCAAATACACCAAGGTGGTGGTGGACGGGAAATTGCAGCAGCAATAGACCGGTTTGAAAGCCACAAAAAAGCCGGCACTATCGCCGGCTTTTTTGTTGTTGCGAAGTGCCGCTTATTCGGCGAAGAACTCCTTGACCCGGTCCATCCACGATTTCGCGCGCGGGTTATGGCGTGCGGAATCCTTGTTGCTGATGGATTCGAATTCCTGCAGCAATTCCTTCTGACGTGAGGTCAGGCTGACCGGCGTTTCGACGATGACGTGGCACAGCAGATCGCCGTGAGCCGTCGAGCGCACGCCCTTGATGCCTTTGCCGCGCAGACGGAACACCTTGCCGCTCTGGGTTTCCGCCGGGATCTTGATCTTGGCGTAGCCGTCGAGCGTGGGAATTTCGATTTCCCCGCCCAGCGCCGCCGTGGTGAAGCTGATCGGCATTTCGCAGTGCAGGTCGTTGTGGTCGCGGGTAAACACGCTGTGCTGCTTGATCTGGATGACCACATACAGATCACCGGTCGGGCCGCCGTTGACGCCGGCTTCGCCTTCGCCGGAGAGGCGGATGCGGTCGCCTTCATCAACACCGGCCGGGATTTTCACCGCCAGCGTTTTGTGTTTCTTGACGCGGCCGCTGCCGGAGCAGGTGCCGCAGGGATTGGCCACCATCTTGCCGGTGCCGTGGCAGCGCGGGCAGGTTTGCTGGATGGAAAAGAAGCCCTGCTGCATGCGCACCTGGCCGTGGCCGCTGCACGTCGTGCAGGTGGTCGGCTTGGTGCCCGGCTTGGCGCCGCTACCGTGGCAGGTCTCGCATTCTTCCATTGCCGGAATGCGGATGCGGGTCTCGGTGCCGCGGGCGGCTTCTTCCAGAGAAATTTCGAGGTTGTAGCGCAGGTCGGCGCCGCGATAGACGGTTGACCGTCCGCGACCGCCACCACCACCGGCGCCACCGAAAATATCACCAAAGATGTCGCCAAAGGCGTCGCCGAAACCGCCGAATCCCGCGCCGGCACCGGCAGCACCGCCTGCGGAAGGATCCACGCCGGCGTGGCCGAACTGGTCGTAGGCCGCGCGTTTTTGCGCGTCGGTCAGTATTTCGTAGGCTTCCTTGGCTTCCTTGAAATGCTCTTCCGCCTTGGGATTGTCCGGATTGCGGTCCGGATGCCACTTCATCGCGAGCTTGCGGTAAGCCTTTTTCAGCTCGTCCTCGGAGGCGTCACGGTTTACACCGAGCACTTCGTAATAGTCTTTTTTTGCCATTTCGTTCCGTTACCCTGAATGCGCCAAAGGCGCAGGGCGCGGAGGAAACATCCTCAACACCGCTGCGCCCTGACCGGGGAAGTTAAGTGATTTACTTCTTGCCGTCTTTGACTTCCTCGAACTCGGCATCCACCACATTGCCGTCGTCTTTTTTGCCGGCATCGGCTTTTGCTTCACTGCCGCCCGGGGCTGCGCCTGAGGCCTGCTGGGCTTTCTGCATTTCTTCGCCGAGCTTCTGCGCAGCCTGTGCCAGTGCCTGGGTCTTGGCTTCGATCGCTTCCTTGTCTTCGCCCTTGATCGCTTCCTCGGCTTCTTTCAGCGCGGCTTCGATCTTGGTCTTGTCGTCAGCGCCGATCTTGTCACCGTAATCGGTCAGCGATTTTTTGACACTGTGGATCATCGCGTCGCACTGGTTGCGGGTATCGACGAGTTCGCGCAGTTTCTTGTCTTCCTCGGCGTTGGCCTCGGCGTCTTTGACCATGCGCTGAATCTCTTCTTCCGACAGACCCGAGCTGG
>JBIIZE010000402.1:0-2726 GCA_044346435.1 Burkholderiales bacterium | reverse complement strand
GCACCAAGCATGTAATTGTGCGGAACACTAGCCATGTCGCCGGCAGAATAGAGTCCGGGAACCGTGGTTTCGGCTTTTTCATTGACCCAGACACCGGATGCGCTGTGACCACTGCAGAATCCGATCTCCGAGATGTGCATCTCGATCATCTTTTGCCGATAGTTGGTGCCGCGACCATCGTGGAAGCGGCCGCGACTCGGTCGCTCGTTGCTGTGCAGGATCACTTCAATGTTGGCGATGGTTTCTTCTGCCAGGTGGTCGAGCTTGAGAAACACGGGGCCCTTCCCGCCTTCGAGTTCACGATAGAACTCCCACATCATCTGCCCGCTCCAGTAGTCGCACTCGATGAAGCGTTCACCATGGGAGTTGGCCGTATAACCGCCGAACGGTCCCGTGACATAGGCACAGGCCGGGCCGTTGTAATCCTTGATCAGGGGATTGATCTGGAAACACTCAAGATTCGCCAGTTCAGCGCCGGCGTGGTACGCCATTGCGTAACCGTCGCCGGCATTGGTAGGATTCTCGTAGGTGCCGAAGAGATAGCCCGACGTCGGCAGGCCGATGCGGCCGGCAGCTCCGCAGCACAGAATCACCGTTTTGGCCCGGATCACGACGAATTGACCGGTCCTGCAATCGAAACCCATCAGTCCGGATGCACGTCCCTGTTTGTCGGTGATCACCCTGGTGGCAACAACCCGGTTAACAACCTCGACACGCGTCCGCTTGAGCTGCCGGTAAAGGATTTTCTTCATGTGGTGCCCCTCCGGCATCGGCAGCACATAGGTGCCGATGTGGTGGACTTTGCGCACCGCATAATCGCCGGTTTCATCCTTCTCGAACTTGACCCCCCAGCGATCCAGCTCGTCTATGGTGCGGGCGCTGTTCTGGGCATAGGCATACACCGTTTTCTGGTTGACGATGCCATCGTTTGCGACAGTGATCTCCTTGGTGTATTGCTCAGGAGTGGCATGCCCAGGCAACACGGCGTTGTTGAGCCCGTCCATGCCCATCGAAATCGCGCCGCTGCGCTTGACGTTGGCTTTCTCAAGCAGCATCACCCGAAGTTTGGGATTCTTTTCCTTGGCTTTGACGGCAGCCATCGGCCCCGCTGTACCGCCGCCTACAACCAATACATCGGTTTCCATCATGATCGTTTCAGGAATGTTCAAGTGCATTCTCCGGTTCGCTGCATCAGTCAGTGCAGGCTCCCTTGAAAGGTCGCGAGCGTGTTGTCCTGATGGTGTTACAGCAACCGCCGTGCCACGATACAAGCGCAGCCAAGCCAGGTAAGTCTTTGCGGGAACCGTCATGATCGGGGCATCCCACTTGTATTAACTCTGCCGCGCGGCCAGGGAGCATGGAGCGGGTTTTCGCACCATATTGGCGCGTCAGCTTCAGGCCATCAGTAGGGATGGCGCCTCAATTCGACTTTGTATTGATAGGAATCGCCCCGGCAGTAGAGATGCTCGTAATCGACAGGTCGCTCCAGCGCACTGCTGGTCAGGCGCGACAGATGAAGAACGGGCTCGCCAGGTTTAATCGCAAGATCAGCGGCAAATTCCTCAGGACAAGGCTGAGCCTCGATCCACAGCCTCGAGCGGCCGAGGGCTATTCCGCGCGCCTCAAGCAACGGAAAGATATCCTGAGTCAGATCTTCCCCCTGCAGTCGCGCCCCGACATCCAGAGGGAAAAAACTCAAATCGACGGAAACAGGTCGCGAACCCAGCCGGCGGACACGCTTTACTTCCAGAACAGCATCGCCGCGCTTCAGATGGAGGGCTGAAACCACATCCTTTGGCGCCTCGACTTCCCGGCAGGAGCAAACCCGGGATGTCGCAGCAAACGGCTTTCCCTGCATGGCCTCATGGAAGCCGAGCAGCGCACTGAGGTTATAGGTGGCTCTTGGCGCGCTGACAAAGCTGCCCTTGCCCTGCTGGCTGTATATCAAACCAGCGGCGGCAAGATCTTTAAGCGCCTGGCGCACGGTGACCCGGCTGACCCCAAACGAGCGCATCAGGCAGGCTTCGCTCGGCAACTGTTGATGGGGGGGCAGATCCCCGGTCAGAATGCGTTCCCGCAAATGGTTGCACACCTGCTCATGCAGGGTTATCCGTCGGGCATCCACGCCAACAACGGGCAAGCCTTCCTCAGAAGGCGATGCTTCACTGACATTGATGGAGGATGCGACGCTCATATGCCAATGGCATATGCACAAGCTGTGCCAAAGCGGACCCAAGTAAAAGTTATTTTAAAATCAATAACTTATATTGGTCTCTTCGGGTTATCAGCACTTCCCGCAGCACCAATCAGGTGCATTCAGCGCGAGCGCACTGACCAAGACTTTCTGAAAACGGGACTAAGCGGCAGAACGCCCGGCGGCACTGATCACATTTGCAATCACCATGGCCACTGTCATGGGACCAACACCGCCCGGGACCGGGGTGATCCAGCCGGCTTTTTCCCTGACGGCATCAAAATCGACATCACCGCAAAGTTTTCCATCGGGCGTGCGGTTGATGCCGATATCAATAATCGCCGCGCCAGGTTTGATCATGTCAGGACCGATCATCTTCGGTTTGCCGATCGCACAAAGCAGTATGTCGGCCTGTCGGGTCATCGCAGCCAGATCCGCCGTGCGTGAGTGGCAAACCGTAACAGTAGCGTTGCGCTCGAGAAGCATCAAAGCAGCCGGTTTGCCGACAATGCTGCTGCGGCCCAGTACCACC
>JBIIZE010000044.1:0-10212 GCA_044346435.1 Burkholderiales bacterium | reverse complement strand
CGCCTGGTCTTCCGGATCGTTAAGCTCCGAAAAGCCGTTGGCGATTTCACGACCGGCGATGAACAACTCAAATCGTTCAGTGATCTCCGGATTGGCGTCGCTGCGGCGCGCCAGTGGCGAGACTTCCGCCGGGTAGTCGATGATGTAGGTCGGATCGAACAACTGGGATTCCGCAGTCGCTTCGAACAGCGTCAGCTGCAGGCCACCCAGGCCGTCGCTTTCGCGGAATGCGACTTTCATCGCATTGAGCCGGTTGACGATGCGGTTGCGGTCATTGAGTTCTTCATCGGTGATGTCCGGACGGTATTTGCGGATCGCGCCGGTGATGGTCAGCCGTTCGAAAGGTTTGGCGAAGTCGATGGTTTTGCCCTGATAGTTGACCAGCGCGTTGCCGGTGACCTGTTCCGCGGCGCGGCGCATCATGCCTTCGATGAAAGTCATCAGCTGCTCGTAGCGCCAGTAGGCGGCGTAAAACTCGAGCATGGTGAACTCCGGGTTGTGCCGGGTCGACATGCCTTCGTTACGGAAGTTGCGGTTGACCTCGAACACCTTTTCCAGACCGCCGACCACCAGCCGTTTCAGATAAAGCTCCGGTGCGATACGCAGGAAGAGCTGCATGTCGAGCGCATTGTGGTGGGTGACGAAGGGGCGGGCTGCTGCCCCGCCGGGGATCGGGTGCATCATCGGCGTCTCGACTTCGAGGAAGCCGTCGTCGATCAGCGTGCTGCGCACCGACTGGATGATCTGCGAACGACGTGCGAACACCGCGCGGGTGTCTTCGTTGACGATCAGGTCAACGTAGCGCTGCCGGTATTTCATTTCCTGGTCGGTAAGGCCGTGGAATTTTTCGGGCAGCGGACGCAGCGACTTGGTGAGCAGGCGCAGCGTTTTGGCGCGCACCGTCAGTTCGCCCTTTTTGGTCTTGAACAGGGCGCCTTCGACGCTGATGATGTCGCCGCTGTCGTAATGCTTGAAGGCCTCCATGACTTCCGCGCCGGTGTCGTCGACTGACACATAGACCTGGATGCGGCCGCTCATGTCCTGAATCGTGGCAAAACTGGCCTTGCCCATCACGCGTTTGAGCATGATGCGGCCGGCAACGGCAACGTTCACTGCAGCGGCGGCAAGTGCCTCGGCCTCGGTCGCGCCGTGTTTGTCCTGCAGCGGCTGCGCCAGATCGCGACGTACGAAATCATTGGGGAAGGCGACGCCCGCAGCGCGGATGGCGTCCAGCTTCCTGCGGCGCTCGGCAACGAGTTTTTCGTCGCTCTGTGCGGCATCTGCCGGATCAGGATTCGGGTTGTCGATGCCGCTGCTGGTTTTGTCGGTCATGATTAGAGTCCTGATTTGAGGCTGGCGGTGATGAACACGTCGAGGTCGCCGTCGAGCACGCCCTGGGTGTTGCCGATTTCAACGTTGGTGCGCAGGTCCTTGATGCGTGACTGGTCGAGCACATAGGAGCGAATCTGGTGACCCCAGCCGATGTCGGTCTTGGCGTCTTCCATGGCCTGCTTCTGCTCATTGCGTTTGCGCAGCTCCAGTTCATAGAGTTTGGATTTGAGCATCGCGTTGGCTTCGGCGCGGTTGCGGTGCTGCGAGCGGTCGTTCTGGCACTGCACGACGATGCCGGTGGGGATGTGGGTGATACGCACCGCCGAGTCGGTCTTGTTGATGTGCTGGCCGCCGGCGCCGGATGCGCGGTAGGTATCCACACGCAGGTCCGCCGGGTTGATGTCGATTTCAATGGAGTCGTCGACTTCCGGGTAAACAAACACGCTGGCGAAGGAGGTGTGCCGTCGGTTGTTGGAATCGAAGGGCGACTTGCGTACCAGCCGGTGCACGCCGGTTTCGGTGCGCAGGTGGCCGAAGGCGTAATCACCGGAGATTTTCAGGGATGCGCTCTTGATGCCAGCGACGTCGCCTTCGGATTCCTCAAGGACTTCGACCTTGAATTTCTTTTTCTCGCAATAACGCAGGTACATGCGTTCCAGAATCGAGGCCCAGTCCTGTGCCTCGGTGCCGCCGGAGCCGGACTGGATGTCGAGAAAGCAGTTGTTGGGGTCCATCTGCTGCGAGAACATGCGGCGGAATTCCATGTCCTCGACAATACCCGTCAGTTTGGCGGTGTCGGTCTCAACGGCAATGAGCGTGTCGTCGTCATTTTCGGCGCGGCCCATTTCAAGCAGCTCATTCGCGTCAGTCAGATCGCGATCGAGGTCACGCAGCGTGACGACGATGCCTTCGAGGGTTTTGCGTTCGCGACCGACTTCCTGCGCGCGTGCGGCGTCATTCCACAGTGCGGGATCTTCGCTGAGTTTTACGAGTTCTTCGAGACGGCGGGTCTTGGTATCGTAGTCAAAGATACCTCCGCAACCCCTCGGTACGCTCCTGGAGATCCTGCAGGCGATTGGCGATGGCGTTGAGGCGTTCGGCTTCCATGGGGTTTTCCGCGAAAAAGGCGGATTTTACCGTAGCGCCCCGGCCAGCGCCGTGTCCTGCTTTGGGGCAGGACTCAGGGTGTTGATGATTTTTGCTCTGGAGATACTGTATAACTATTTGTTTTTATTGTTGAATTTTAATAAACACCGGGACTGTGAAATCCCGGGATGGCGCCGGTCATTGTGCCGGCTAGCGGATCATATTCGCATCGGTCAGCACTTCGCCGCTGTCGAAGTTGATTGCAGGCATCAGTCCGAATTCAATCACTTCACCCAGATTCATCCGGATATTTTTTTCAGCCGACAGTTGCCGGGCTTTTTGCGCGAGATCATCCCGGTTCAGCGCCTGGCTGCGCGGTAGGGCGAACAAAATGCGGTTGCCGCTTCTGGCCACGCGCAGGATGTGCAGTTCGTCGAAGGTCGCACGGTAGGTGCGCACCATGGAATCGTAGGAAGGTTTGACGGCGCTGTGCCAGAGGTTGCCCACGACCACGCCATCGCTGCGCACGGCACGGCGTACGGCGAGCAGGAATTCCTGAGTGGTCAGGTGCTCGGGTACCGCGCTGGCGCCAAAGGCGTCAAGGAATATGGCGTCGTAGGGTTTACTGACCTGTTCGATGAAACGGCGGCCATCGGCAATGTAGACGCGCATGCGCGCATCTTCACGAAAGCCGAGATAATTTTTTGCTGCGTAGGCCACCTCGGGATTGATATCCACGGCGTCGATTTCGGAGTCGGGGTAATGTTTGCGCAGAAATGACGGAATGGTGCCGCCGCCGAGTCCGAGCACCAGAAAGCGTTTGGGTTCCTTGCACAGCGCCAGGCCGCTGAGCGCGACCGGCAGGTACGGCAGACCGAGATATCCCGGATCATCGGCTTTGACCAGACTTTGGCGAACGCCGTCGCGGCCGAATCGCAATGCGCGCAGGCCGTTGCCTTCGTCGGTGACCACGATGTTGCCGTAGGCGGAGGACTTTTCGTAAACAATCGTGTCACTGGCGAGCGCTGTTTGCGGGGCTGAATACTGAACGGCCAGCAGGATGCCGGCAAACAACAGATTGCGGATTGCTGGACGATGCAGCGTCATGGCGGCTCTTCCACAGGCTTTTGTATTTTTGACCGTGTCATGCAGGTCGGCACGGTTTTGCAGCAGTTTACCCAAACTGCCGGTGCTTTGCGGGGCAGTCAGCCGGCGGCGTGCCAGTGCTCGAGGAGCAGTTGCAGCGTGACGGCGCCGTTATAGTGGTTTGCTGACAGCCGGTAGGTGGCGGCAATCGCATCCGGCAGCGGATCGGCGTGGCCGAACAGCATGGCGTCAATCAGCGCCTTGCCGCGGCGCCCCCCAAGGGGACTTGCTTCGCGGCGCAGGCGCAGTTTCAGGTGGCGTTCGCCGACGACGCGCTGTGATGCGACTTCGAAACGATCATAAAAGCGCGGCTCCGGAAAACCCTGTCCCCAGACCGCATCGGCCAGCGCCGATGCGTTGTCCAGCGTCATCTCTTCCGGCGGTAATGAGCCGTCGGTAACCCACTCACGATCGAGATCGCCCGGCGTCAGCAATTCGCGGGCCACGGCTTCGAATGCGATTTTGAATTTCTCGAAGGCGTGTTCGCTCAGTGACAATCCGGCAGCGGCGGCATGGCCGCCGAAACGCAGGATCAGGTCCGGATGGCGTTTGGAGACGAGGTCCAGCGCATCACGCAGATGCAGCGCGTTGATGGAACGCCCGGAACCCTTCAGTTCGCCGTTGCCAGCGGCGGCAAAGGCGAATGTCGGCCGGTGGAAACGTTCACGCAGGCGCGAGGCGAGGATGCCGATGACGCCCTGGTGCCATTGCGGATCGAACAGGCTCAGCGTGTAACCCGGTTCGACGTTTTCGACGGAGGCCAGCGCTGATTCCTGCATGTCGGCTTCAATGTCGCGACGCTGGCGGTTCAACTGGTCGAGCTGTCGGGCGATGTCGGCAGCGCGGATCGGGTCATCGGTGGTCAGGCATTCAATGCCCAGCGACATATCAGTGAGCCGTCCTGCGGCATTCAGTCTCGGGCCGGCAACAAAGCCGAGATCGTAGGCGCCGGCGCGGCGCACATCACGTCCGGCGGCATTGAACAGGGCGTTAATGCCGGCATGGGCACGGCCTGAACGCATGCGCTGCAATCCGTGCTGCACCAGCAGGCGGTTGTTGTCATCGAGACGCACGACGTCGGCGACGGTGCCCAGCGCGACCAGATCGAGCAGCGCGCCGAGATGGGGTTCCGGTTTGTCCGAGTAGACCCCGCGATTGCGCAGCTCGGCGCGAAGTGCCAGCATCAGGTAGAACATCACGCCGACGCCGGCGAGGCTTTTGCTCGGGAATGTGCAGCCGGGCTGGTTGGGATTGATGATGCACCAGGCCTCGGGCAGCGCATCGCCGGGCAGATGGTGGTCGGTGACCAGTACCTTCATGCCGAGGCGGTTGGCTTCGGCGACGCCGTCAATGCTGGCGATGCCGTTGTCGACGGTGATCAGTACATCCGGTTTTTTTTCTGCTGCGGCGAGTTTGACGATTTCCGGGGTCAGGCCGTATCCGTATTCGAAACGATTGGGCACGAGGTAATCGACCTCGGCGCCAAAGCCGCGCAGTGCACGCAGGCCGACCGCGCAGGCGGTGGCACCGTCGGCGTCATAGTCGGCGACGATCAGCAGTTTTTTGCGTTCGGCAATGGAGTCGGCTAGCAGTGCGGCCATCGTGCCGGCGTTGAGCAGCTGTTCCGGCGGAATCAGCCGCTTGATGTCGGCATCAAGCTGTTCGGTGCTGCTGATGCCGCGCGCCGCGAAGATTCGCGCCAGAAAAGGCGGCATGCCGCTTTCGGTCAGCTTGGCTGCGATCGAAGGTTCGACCGGACGGATGGTGATCTGTGTCATGTGATCAGTGCGACGGATTCAAACCAGCAGAAGCGCGCCGCCGATTCCTGCTGCGACGATCAGAAGACCTCTCATTACCGGCCATCCCATCGAGGATCCGCCAACCGTGAAAACGATCCCGAGCTTGAAGGCGATGTTCGACAGCAAGGCGATGGCAATGGCGGTCACGGCCTGGACCGGCGTCAATGATCCGAGTTCATGAAGGCGTAGTGATGACAGGGTGATGGCATCAACATCGGTCAGGCCCGAGATGAACGCGACCATGTAAAGCCCCTTGGTCCCGGCGATGTCGGAGAGCCATGCCGCCAGCAAAAGCACGACGGCGTAGAGAGCGCCGAAGCTGAGGGCAGTGCGCAGTTCGGTCGGATTGCTGACCTCGGGCATCGGCGCCCCGGTGGTGGTGCTCCATTTTCGCCAGAAAAGAAATATGCCGGCGATGCCGAGCGCAAACCCCGCGCCCAGTACGGGAGCCAAAACAGGCAGCACGTCGGGTGCCACGACGGCCGTGACCAGTATCAGCCGTATCGGGACGACAAGATTGGCGAGAAGAATGACGATGACGGCAATCTTGCCCATTTCGGGGTGGTCCCGCCCGTTGCGCGAATAAACGACCGTGGTCGCCGTGCTTGAAACCAGGCCGCCAAGAAGGCCGAGGAGCGGGGCGCCATGACGTTCGCCGACGATACGCATGGCGAGATAACCCGCGAGGCTGACGCCTGACACCAGCACCACCATCAGCCATGTCTGGTAAGGATTGAATGTGCCGAACGGACCGTAATTGGTATCCGGCAGAATCGGCAGAATGATCACCGAGAGCACGGCGAACTGGAAGATCGAAACCAGGTCCGTGCGTGTCAGACCGTGGGTTACACCATGCAGCTCGGCCTTGAAATACAGCAGTATCGTGGTGATGATCGCGAGCATGCCTGCGATCTGGCCGTAGCCATACCAGACCATGACCCCCAGGCAGTAACTCACCAGCACGGCGACGACGGTCGTGCTGCCACTTTCCCCGTGCTGGGGGTCGCGCAGGTAGGCGGTGATCATCATGACGCCGACAAGCGCAGCACCGATGGCGATGATCCAGCCGGTATTTGACGCTTCGGCGATCAATCCCGAGAGGGTTCCGAACAGTGTGACCAGCGCAAAGGTGCGTATCCCCGCCTTTGATGCCGGCGAAAGCTCGCGCTCTGTCCCGATCAACAGGCCGATGATCAGGGCTATTGCGAATTTTGGCAGGTGTTCCAGCCCGTTATTGTTCAGGAATGCAGGGTCCATGGCGTCCGCTAAGAGCGTGACTTGATGATGTGGCAGGGGCCGGCGAGGATGCCGTTCAAAGCATTCTAACCCCGGTCAAAGTTGACCAGTCCGGGGTTCGTTTCCAGAACTTCATTTTGTCCGCAGGTCGCAGCACCATGCGCATGCACTGGTCGGGATTGGTGGCGACAATGTCCAGCGCCTCAATGGTATTGCCGAGTGCCGACCACAATGGCGCAAACCATCCATCCTCCAATGCTGCGACAGACTGCATCCAGGGGTCGGGACCACCGTAGCGTGCTGCATGAAGGACATGTTCGAGAATAATCAAGTGTCGCGCGCCGGCAGTCACGGATTTCCCGGACAGGGTGCCCAGCCAGGCGGCTGCCGTATTGGGCTGAATCGAGGATTCAGCGCCGCTTTGCACGGCCAGTGCGGTTGCCAGAGGGTCAGCGCTCCAGACATGGGAAAAATGCCTCCCCGGTACTGCAGGTTTGCTGCCGCCCCCCCACAACAGGAGACTGTTGATTGCCGGAAGCCCGCGCTGCTCCCTGGAGATGTTGACGGCGTGTTCGTGCATCAACATCTGGCATTCCGTCAGCCAGCGATGCCAGTGACCGCCCAGTTGTGTTCGTGGCAGAGGCCTGCCGGCGACACCGCTCAGGGCGGGTCCCGGGATTGCCGCTGCATCGGGGTGGTTGATGTACCAGCGCGCAGGGTGAGGCGCTGCGATACGGATGCCGTCGGCGGCAAAATGCGCATTCAGCGTGTCGGTCAGTGCTGCAGTTTCTGCTGCAGTCGGTTCAAGGAGCGGCGCGGCCAGCAGCACGCTTCGATTGCGTTGCAGTTGCAGGTGAACCGGGTCGGCGCGCATCCAGCAACCGGATTCTGCAGGCAGTGCATCGACCTGCGCTGTTAGCGGTGCAACAGGCCAGTTGAGCTGTTTTTCGACTTCGAAGGCCTGGCATAGCCAGGTTTCGATATCTACCGAAGCGAAAAGCTGTGCTGTGCCGCGGCCGCAGATGCGGCGGAGGATCGGTGCGGTGTCCGCGGTAATGCGTTCAGCACCGGGCGGCGGCAACAGGTCGGGGATGAGCAGTGTGAGTTGCACGTTCGAATGCTTGTTACGTGTAATAGCCGTGGCTGACCGTGAATGAGGAATAATGCCGGGGAATGCCATGCACGACTTGCCATCAGTCTATCATGGGGCTGTGGTCAGTCCGCTGTATTGAGTCATTTGTGGCAAACTGTGTTTTTACAATTCTGCAGCTTCCTGTGAACTCCTTTCCGCTTTTTGTTGGTCTGCGATACACCCGGGCGCGTCAGCGAACCCGTTTCATTTCGGTGATTTCGCTGATTTCCGTGATCGGTATCGCTCTGGGCATGACCGTGCTGATCACCGTGTTGTCGGTGTTCAACGGCTTTCAGCGCGAAGTGCGTACGCGCATGCTCAGCGCGGTCGCGCATGTGCAGATCAGCGGCCTCGGCGATTCACTGCGCGACTGGCAGACGGTGGCGGCGACCGCCGCGAAGCATCCGCATGTCGTGGCAGCAGCACCCTATGTGTCAGCCCAGGGCTTGCTGACCAGCGGCGGCAATGTGCGCGGCACCTTTTTGCGGGGGATCGATCCCGCACAGGAAGACAAAGTCAGCGAAATCGGGGCCCATATGCGATCAGGGACTCTGAATGATCTTCGTTCCGGGGAATACAACGTTGCGCTGGGGGCGCCGTTGGCGCGGGCGCTGGGTGTTGTGGTCGGCGACAAGGTGGTGCTGGTGGCGCCGCAGGGGCAGGTTACACCGGCCGGCATTTTGCCCCGGCTGCGTCAGTTCACGGTGACGGGGATTTTTGAGGTCGGCCATTATGAAATCGATGCCGGACTGGCGGTGGTGCATATCGAAGATGCGCAGCGCCTGTACCGGATGGATGGCCAGGTCAGCGGCGTGCGCCTGAAGCTTGATGATCTGTTCCTCGCACGTCAGGTTGCCCGTGAACTGCTGGCGCAGTTGCCCCCTGAGGTGTCGGTCAGCGACTGGTCGCGCTTTAATGCGACTTACTTTCGCGCGGTTGAACTTGAAAAGCGCATGATGTCATTGCTGCTGTTTTTTATAATTGCCATTGCCGCCTTCAACATGGTGTCGAGCCTGTTCATGGTGGTGAAGGAAAAGCAGGCGGATATCGCGATATTGCGCACGATGGGCGCGTCTCCCGGTGATGTCATGCGCATATTCATGGTGCAGGGAACATTGATTGGCGCCATCGGCGTGTTGTGCGGCATTGTCTTCGGCATCATCGGCGCGCTGAATGTGGCGGCGATCATTGCCTTCATCGAGAATTTGTTCCATGTGAAATTCATGCCGCAGGACGTTTATCAGATTGCCGATCTGCCTTCGCAGCTGCAGGCGGGCGACGTCGTGCTGACCGCAGTGGTGGCATTCACGCTGTCGATACTGGCGACGATTTATCCGAGCTGGCGCGCGGCCAAGGTCAATCCGGCGGAGGCATTGCGTTATGAGTGAAAACGCAGCCGCCAAACCGGTCATTTCCTGCCGTGGACTGCGCAAGGCCTACCGCGAGAGCGTCGACGCGGTTCCGGTATTGCTGGGCATTGATCTGGATGTCATGCCCGGGGAACGTATCGCCATCATCGGCGCTTCGGGTTCCGGCAAAAGCACACTGTTGCACCTGCTGGGCGGACTGGATGCGCCGAGCGCCGGTGAGGTCAGCATTCTGGGTGAAGCGTTGTCTGGGCAGAGCGAGAAACAACGCGGTGATGTGCGAAACCGCGCGCTGGGTTTTGTCTATCAGTTCCATCATCTGCTGCCGGAGTTCAGTGCGGTTGAAAACGTGGCGATGCCGCTGATCATCCGCCGTGCGCCGCGCGCCGAGGCGCTGGAGGCGGCCCGGGTCATGCTTGTGGCCGTGGGACTGGGACACCGGCTGACCCATACCCCGGGTGAATTGTCCGGCGGTGAACGTCAGCGTGCCGCACTGGCACGTGCGCTGGTTACCCGTCCTGCCTGCGTGCTGGCCGATGAACCGACCGGCAATCTCGACCGGCGTACTGCTGAAACAGTGTTTGATCTGATGCTGCAGTTGAACCGCGAAACGAAGACGAGTTTTGTCATTGTCACGCACGATCCGCGCATGGCGGAGCGCGCCGACCGCATTCTTGAACTGGATGACGGTGTGTTGAAGCCGTTTACGCGCGCTTCGAGCTGAGCGTTTCCATCACGCCGTTGTGTAGCAGTTCCTGATAGAGGCTTGCGTCGCTGAGCGATTGCTGCAGCAGGAAGTGCGGCGCGCCGCGCTTGATCAGCCGCGGCACGATGATGCCGAGTGCGATCACGGCCAGACCGCTCCATACCCAGCCCACCAGCGCCAGCGCCACGCCGCTGCCCAGAACGGGCATCATGAACAGCGGCAGCAGCATTCGCGCGCTGAGAAATTTCGCTGCAGCCTTGGGATCAAAATTGACGATGACTTCGCCTCGTGCATAAGCGGTGACGAACTCGGTATGTGTCAGTGTCACTGATGGGTTGGCGGCGGTTTCCAAGGGTTTATCTTAAGTATCTGTTTTTATAGAATAAATTATCAATATTCGACGGGAAC
>JBIIZE010000401.1:0-2729 GCA_044346435.1 Burkholderiales bacterium | reverse complement strand
CCGTGCTGGTGCCGACGACGCTGCTCGCCGAACAGCATTTCAATACCTTCTCCGACCGTTTCGCCGACTGGCCGGTGAAGATCGCCGAGTTCTCACGCTTCCGCACCGGCAAGGAAACCACGGACGCCATCGCCGGACTCGCCGAGGGCCGCGTCGATATCGCCATCGGCACGCACAAGCTGGTGAGCAAGGACATCCACTTCAAGAACCTCGGTCTGGTCATCATCGACGAGGAACACCGCTTCGGCGTGCGCCAGAAGGAACAGTTCAAGGCGCTGCGCGCCGAAGTCGATGTACTGACGCTGACCGCGACGCCGATTCCGCGCACGCTGGCACTGTCGCTGGAAGGCCTGCGCGATTTTTCGGTGATCGCCACCGCGCCGCAACGCCGGCTGGCGATCAAGACCTTTGTCGCGCGTTACGCCAAGTCACTGATCCGCGAAGCGGTTCTGCGCGAATTAAAACGCGGCGGCCAGGTCTATTTCCTGCACAACGACATCGACACCATCGCGCACATCGAAGAAGAGCTGACGCGCCTGCTGCCCGAAGCGCGGGTGCGCATCGCCCACGGCCAGATGCGCGAGCGCGAGCTGGAACTGGCGATGCGCGACTTTTATCAGGGCCGTTTCAACATCCTGCTGTGCACCACCATCATCGAAACCGGCATCGACATCCCGACTGCCAACACCATCATCATCAACCGCGCCGACCGTTTCGGTCTGGCCCAGCTGCACCAGTTGCGCGGCCGCGTCGGCCGCTCACACCATCAGGCCTATGCCTATCTGCTGCTGCCCGATGAAGGCAATATCACCACCAATGCCAAAAAACGCCTCGAAGCGATTCAGGCGATGGAAGAACTGGGATCAGGCTTCTACCTCGCGATGCATGATCTGGAAATCCGCGGCGCCGGCGAAGTGCTCGGTGAAAACCAGTCCGGCGACATGCACGAGATCGGTTTCAATCTCTATTGCACGATGCTTGATTTGGCCGTGAAGTCGCTCAAGGCCGGCAAGGAACCCGACCTCAACGCGCCGCTGGGCGTGACCACCGAAATCAACCTGCACACGCCGGCGCTGCTGCCCAGCGACTACTGCCATGACGTGCATGAACGGCTGGTGCTCTACAAACGCATGGCCAACTGCGACAACGACGACCAGTTGCAACTGTTGCAGGAAGAACTGATCGACCGCTTCGGCGCACTGCCCGACGCCACGCGCGCGCTGATCGACAGCCACCGGCTGCGCCTGCTCGGCAAGCCGCTGGGCATCGCCAAAATCGACGCCAGCGAAAACACCATCCAGCTGCAGTTTGTGCCCAACCCGCCGATCGAGCCGATCAAGATCATCAAGCTGATCCAGTCGAAAAAGAACTACAAACTCGCGGGACAGGACCGGCTGCGCATCGAAACCAAAACCCCGGATCTGAAAACCCGCGTCGCCGAAATCCGCCGCGTGTTTGCCGAACTGGGCACTCCGTCCGTCACCTAGGCCGCAATACGGCTGCGCTGCGGCGGCAGCAATTCGCCGGTAAGCGCATTCATCACAAACCCCGGCTCGGCAATCAGCACCTTGGCCGCGGGCAGCGCCGCGCTGACTGCCGCGGCAAATTCCGGCCATGGCCGCGAGGTGACGCCCATCATTTCGTGGAACTTGTCATGCGGCGGATAAAGGACGACGATTTTCGGATTCAGCGCCACTACCCCGCGCGCCACATCCGCAGTGAAATCGAGCTGCATGCCGGCCAGCAGCACATCGGTGCGGAACCGTTTGCCCAACGCCGTGATTTCAGCATCGGTCATCTTGGTATTGAAGCCTTCGTTGTAATTGAGCACCGTCAGTCCGCCCGGCAGTTCGACGTGGTAGCCGGTGTACGGGGAATAAAACGGCGCATTGGTCGCACTGCTCCAGGCCCAGGCCAGCTGGGTGGCGTTGCCGTGGAACACGGCTTTCGACAGCGCCTTCACCAGGTTGATGTCGCGATGCTTCCAGTGAAAGGAGCTGACCTTGAAGCCCGGCAGCTGCTGCGCCTCATGGATATCCACCGTCACCAACTTGTCGCGCGGCAGGCGGCTGCGCCAACTGAGGAAATCAGTCACTGACCGCGGACCGATCACCGTCGCTCCCGTACGTTTCGCAATCACCGGCACATCGAGAAAATGCTCTTCGTGTCCGTGGGTCACGCAGATGTATTTGGCGTGCAGAAAATCATCGAGGCCGAACCACTGCGCACCGCAATAGTGGCGATAAAACGGATCAAAAAACAACGCGCCGTCTGCTGTCTCGATCGACAGGCCGGACCAGCCAAAATAACGAATGATCGGTGCTGTGCTCATCAGTAGCCCCTTTTCATGTATTGAATGATCGGCATCAGGCCGCAATTTCGAAAGTGGCGTCGACTTCAACGGCGGCGCCCGCGGGCAGCGTAGCCACGCCCACCGCAAAACGCGCATGACGCCCGGCGTCGCCGAATATCTCCACCATCAGGTCCGAAGCACCGTTGACACATTTCGGCGCATCGACAAACGCCGGCGCAACACAGACAAAACCGCCCAGCCGCAGCACCTTGCTCACTTTGTTCAGACTGCCGCCACAGGCGGCCTTGAGCTGGGCGACGATATTCAAAGCACACAGCCGCCCGGCGCGGTAACCATCTTCGACAGCCAGGTTGTCGCCAATCCTCCCCTGCACCGCCACCTTGCCGCCCTCCAGCGGCAACTGGCCGGAAACAAA
>JBIIZE010000400.1:0-2733 GCA_044346435.1 Burkholderiales bacterium | reverse complement strand
TGATGGCGCGTACGCGGTGACCGTTTCTGCCGGCAGCGGACTGGCAACGGGCGTGCAGCCGCGCGAGGTGTGGTCGTGGGCGATGTACGACTTTGCCAATTCGGGCTATACCACTGTGGTCATCACCGCGGTGTTCAGCGCCTATTTTGTTGCCGAGGTCGCCGGAAATGCGCCGTGGGCAACATTCGCCTGGACCGCGGCACTGGCGGTTTCTTATGCGCTGATCATGCTGACCGCGCCGCTGCTTGGGGCCTGGGCAGATGCGCGCGCGGCAAAAAAGCGTCTTCTTGCAGTCACCACCATCGGCTGTGTCATTTTTACTGCGGCGCTGGCCCTGGTAGGGCGCGGCGATGTCGCTTTGGCGATCACGCTGATCATCGTGTCCAATTTTTTCTTCGGTTCCGGCGAGAATCTGATTGCCGCGTTTTTGCCGGAGATTGCCCGAGGCGAAGCGCTGGGCCGGGTTTCAGGGTGGGGCTGGGGACTGGGTTATCTCGGCGGCCTGGCGGCGCTGGGTCTCTGTCTCGCCTATGTCAGTCATGCCCAGGACGCCGGCGCGCCGGCCACCGATTTTGTGCCGGTCACCATGCTGCTGACAGCGCTGATTTTTGCATTGGCGAGCCTGCCGACCTTTTTATTCCTGCGCGAACGCGCGCGGCCACAGCCGGGTGTCAGCGTGGCGATCCGGGCGGTGTTTGCCGGACTGCTGGAGACGTTGCGCACCGCGCACCGCTATCGCGATCTGCGCCGTTTCCTGGTCTGCCTGACGTTTTACCAGGCAGGCATCCAGACGGTGATTGCGCTGGCCGCGATCTATGCCCAGCAGGCGATGGGTTTCACCACACGCGACACGATATTGCTGATTCTCGTGGTCAACGTCACGGCGGCGATTGGCGCCCTGCTGTTCGGTTATCTGCAGGATCGCGCCGGACATATTCGCGCGATCGGGATTATTCTGGTGGCCTGGATTGTTACTGTATTGCTGGCCTGGGGGGCGACGGATGCGGCAATGTTCTGGCTGGCAGCGAACTGTGTCGGCCTGTGTCTGGGATCCAGTCAGTCCGCCGGGCGCGCGCTGGTTGGTTATCTCAGTCCGCCGGGACGGCAAGCCGAGTTTTTCGGTCTTTGGGGGCTGGCGGTGAAATGTTCATCCATCCTCGGGCCGCTGAGTTATGGCGCGGTGTCCTGGCTGAGCGGGGGGGATCACCGGCTGGCGATATTGCTGACCGGCACTTATTTTGTTGCGGGTCTGCTGTTGCTGGCGGGAATTGATGCGCAACGCGGACGGCAGGCTGCAATGCAGGATGCGGGAAGCGCAAGCAATGCGTAAAACATAAAATGGCGTCTGCAGTCGTCGGTATGGATGCCGGAATATTTCAAGACAGGGGAATGCAATGCTTGGTTTTCTGAGCGGGAACAAGGTGGATCATCCGATGGCGGATGTCAAAAAGGCCAGGGAGATCATTGCCGAGTTACCCACCGACCCGCTGAAGGCGCTGGCGGACGTCACACAATGGCTGGAGAGCCTGCGCGACACCAAGGCCTACAAGGTTGATTGTCTGTTCGAGAACATCGATCTGCTCGATGGGGCCGCGAAGAACCATCAGCGCAAGCTGGCACAGGACTATTTCGCTACCGCACGGCAGCAGAAATTCCAGGAAAACCGGCTGTGGACCAGCAGCTTCAATTTCTGGAAGGCCTTGAGTGAAGCCTATCTTGAGTGTGTCTCACGCTTTGAAGGCACGCAGACCGGCGGCACTGCATTCCGCAAAAATCTGCCGGTCATCGTGGCGCGTACCTTGCGCGCACTGACCTTGCAGCTGAAGTGGGTGCTGGTCCGTTACGGTCCGGTCGATCCGCGGGTGTGGTCCGATATCGGCCGGCTTTACCAGTTTGCCGAGGCGTCGGGTTTTGCCGCGAGTACCGTGGCGATCTATCCCGGATCGCACGGCGGCGGTTCAGTGCAGCAGGAGTTTCTCAAGGCGGTGATGCTGACGGCTTCCTCGACCGATGGCTTGAGCCCCATGCGCCAGGAAATCGCCGAACGTGCAGTGGCGCATTTCTCCGCAGGTTTCCGTATTGCGCGGGAGCCCGGGCCGGGTTGTGGTTATTGCTTTGACATTGCCGCGGGCAAGCCGCCGTATCGCGTGGTCGGCGACCTGCTGACGGCTTCGCCTTCAGCGCGATATTTCGGCGCAGGCGATGCACTCGCGCAACTGGTTCGTGTCGAGTCGGTGGTCCGCGAGACCGGCGCCATTCCTTCCGATGTGCATCTCGGTGGCGTCTATGACGGTGAAACGGTGAGGCCGGTATTGAAGCACCTGATCGCCTACTGGTCTGATGATGCCCCTGAGCGCAGTGCACAGCGCCGGCAGACGGCGACAAGGATGACGGTACTCCATGGCATGTCGGAAATCCTCGCGGCGCTGGATCCGGCCAACAGCGACGAACTGGATTTCAGTGATCCGGCTGAAGCTGAAAATACCGCCGAGAGCTGGATTGTCGAAAACGTCAGCGAGGGCGGATACGGTGCAATCATTCCCGCCGCCAAGAGTGACTGGGTCAGGGTTGGCGCGCTGATCGGCGTCAAAACCGAAGTGTCCAAGCATTGGGGGATCGGCATCATCCGGCGTGTGACCCGCGACGAGCATCAGCAGCGCCGCGTCGGCATCCAGCTGCTGTCCAAACTGGTCATACCGATACGGATCGGCAAATCGGGCGGCATGTTTGCGT
>JBIIZE010000043.1:0-10239 GCA_044346435.1 Burkholderiales bacterium | reverse complement strand
GCTCATGCCGGCTCGGTCAAAAATGGCGCCAGGAAGGCGCCGAATTCAGCAAACATGAATGATCTCCGGGCGGGATAACGATATTGTAAACAAGGCAGAATACCCTCCCGCCAAGGTACAATGTCGTGTCATGTCTGGAATGTCCATGCCCGGGATCACCGCTTCCAAGTCCGTTTCCGCGTCACTGACCCGTACGCCCGCCTGGCGCGCGCTGGTCGCCCACCACCGCAGCTGGAATGAACGCCGCCTGCGCGACCTGTTCGCCACGGACCCGCAGCGCTTCGAACGCTTCTCGCTGGAAGCCGGCGGACTGCTGCTCGACTACTCGAAAAACCTGATCACCGAAGAAACGCGAAACCTGCTGGTGCAACTGGCCCTTGAGCGGAAATTGCCGGACCGTGTCGCCGCCCTGCTCGCCGGCAAACGCGTCAATCAGACCGAAAAACGCGCTGCCTGGCATACCGCCCTGCGCGCCGGTGCTGCTGCACCCCGGGAAGTACGCCGCACGCTCGCCGCGATGCGCCACTTTGCCGATGCGCTGCGCGCCGGTCAGATAAAAGGCGTCACTGGCCAGCCCATCCGCGATGTCGTCAGCCTGGGCATCGGCGGCTCGGCACTGGGCCCGGCGCTGGTGGCCCGCGCCTGCGCCCCGGATACCGACACGCCGCGCGTGCATTTTGTCAGCACGCCGGGCGAACCGGTGACCCGGCTGCTCGCAACCCTGGATCCGGCGACCACGTTGTTCATCGTGCAATCCAAAAGTTTTTCGACCATGGAAACGGCGCGCAATGCGCAGGCCGCGAAGGCCTGGCTTCTCGCCGGACTGCAAGTCGCGGATGTCGGCGCCCAATTTGCCGCGGTGACGGCCAACGTCGAAGCCGCCGGCGCCTTCGGCATTGCCGCCGATCGGCTGTTCCCGATGTGGGACTGGGTCGGCGGACGGTATTCGGTATGGTCCGCGGTGGGTCTGCCCGCGATGATCGCGATGGGATCAGCCGCTTTTGATGAACTGCTCGCCGGCGCGGCATTGATGGACAAACATTTCGCCGAAGCACCTCCCGAACGCAATATGCCCATGCTGATGGGCCTGATCGGACTGTGGCACCACAATTTCTGCGGCGGCGCCTCCCGTGCGGTGATTTCCTACGAACCCGGCCTTGCGCTGCTGCCGCCGTACCTGCAGCAGCTTGAAATGGAAAGCCTGGGCAAAGGCGTCACGCAAAAAGGCAAGGCACTCCGCACCAGCAGCGGCACCGTGGTCTGGGGCAACCTCGGCATCGAGGCCCAGCATGCCTATATGCAGGCGCTGCATCAGGGCACGCAGCTGGTGCCGGTCGATTTCATTGCCGCCTGCACGCCGCGAAGCAAGTCCCCTTGGGGGGACCCGCGCAATGGCGGCGATGCCGATACCCAGGCCGTGATTCTCGCCAGCTGTTTTGCACAGTCGGCGCTGCTGATGCAGGGCGTTTCCGCGGACGACATCGAACAGCAGCTGACCGCCGGCGGCATGGATGCCAAAGAAGCAGCCCGCCTCGCGCCGCATCAGGCGCTGCCCGGCAACCGCCCCAGCAACACGCTGCTGCTGCAGTCACTAACGCCGCACAGCCTCGGCGCACTGCTGGCGCTGTACGAGCACCGCACCTTCGTCAAAGCAGCGATCCTCGACATCAATGCCTTTGACCAGTACGGCGTGGAACACGGCAAAAAACTCGCCGGCAGCCTGCTGCCTGAACTCAAGGGCAAACCGCCCGCAGCAACACACGACGCATCCACCTCGGCACTGATCCGCCACGTTCTCAAGAACAACGGGAGATAACCATGAACGACGAAGCCCTGAACATGAGCATCCGCAGGTTCCTCAAGACCGTCGGCGTCAATTCGCAGCTGGCGATCGAAAAAGCCGTGCGCAAGGCGATCGAGGACGGCAAACTGAAAGGCAATGAATCGCTACCGGTGGCGATGACGCTGAAGGTCGGCGGACTGGACGTCAGCGTCACCTTCGACGGCGAGTTGAAACTCGACTGAAACGGGGACTTGAAGCGGGGGCTGACGTGGCCCCGCTTTAAATTTTCACGCTCAGATCTTCATGATCTGCGCACGGTAATAACGCAGTTCTTCAATCGATTCGTGAATGTCGGCCAGCGCCTCGTGCTTGCCGTGTTTGACCATGCCGCCGATGACCTCCGGCTTCCAGCGCCGCGCCAGTTCCTTCAGCGTGCTGACGTCGATCAGCCGGTAGTGGAAATAGGCATCCAGTTTCGGCATGTACTTGACCAGGAAACGCCGGTCCTGGTGCACCGAGTTGCCGCAGATCGGCGACGCGCCCGAAGGCACATACTGCGCCAGAAACTCGATCATCTGGTTCTCGACGTCGGCATCGCTCAGCGTGGATGCCTTGACGCGGTCGATCAGGCCGGATTTCTTGTGTGTCGACTTGTTCCAGTTGTCCATCGCGTCCAGGACAGCATCGGGCTGATGCACCACCAGCGCCGGGGATTCAGCGACGGTATTGAGCTGTGAATCGGTCACCACGATCGCCACTTCCAGCACGCGGTCGGTTTCGGGATTGAGTCCACTCATCTCCATGTCGATCCAGATGAGCGCGTTGGGATCCTGTGCCATAATGATTTGGTCGCTTTTGCGCTGACGTTATTGCGTTAATTTTGCGTTGAATTTGCGTTGATTTCGCGATGAAATTCTTGCGCTGTTTGGGGAATTTTCAGACGCGTATTGTGTCACAAGCCCGGACCCCTTAAATACCCGATATGCATACTTTTGGCCTGATCTTCCTTGCCGCCCTGCTGCTGACCGTCATCCTGCGGCTGTGGCTGGCCTTCCGCCACGCCGCCCATGTCGCCGCCCACCGCGACACCGTGCCCGCGCAGTTCTCTTCGGTGATCGCCCTCGACGCGCATCAGCGCGCCGCCGACTACACCTGCGCCAAAACCCGTTTCGCGATGCTCAGCGTGGTGATTGAAGCCGCCATCGCATTGGGCTTCACTTTCGGCGGTGGCCTGCAGGCCCTGCATACACTCACCGCAGGCTGGTTCGAACCCGGCATGCTGCGCAGCCTGGCGCTGCTCACCGCCTTTGCACTGGTGACCACGGTCATCGACATCCCCTTCAGCCTCTACCGCACCTTTGTCATCGAGGAAAAATTCGGCTTCAACAAGATCACGCCGAAACTGTTCTGGGTCGATCTGCTCAAGGGGTTGCTGCTCGGCGCCGTGCTGGGCCTGCCGCTGGCCGCGACCGTGCTGTGGTTGATGGAGCGCATGGGTGAACTGTGGTGGCTCTACGCCTGGCTGACGTGGATGGCCTTCAACATCGTCATGCTCGCGGTCTATCCGACATGGATTGCGCCGCTGTTCAACAAGTTCTCGCCGCTGACCGACGCCGCGATGAAGGAACGCGTCGAACGCCTGCTCGACCGCTGCGGCTTCAAGGTCAAGGGCCTGATGGTGATGGACGGCTCGCGCCGCTCCAGCCACGGCAACGCCTACTTCACCGGCTTCGGCAAAACCAAACGCATCGTGTTTTTCGATACCCTGCTGTCGCGCCTTGAGCCGCAGGAAGTCGAAGCCGTGCTTGCGCATGAACTCGGCCACTTCAAGCTGAAACATGTGGTGAAACGCATCGCCTGGGTTTTCGCCGCCAGCCTGGGATTCCTGTGGCTGCTCGGCGTCGTGCTGCACGCGCCGTGGTTCTATGCCGGTCTCGGCGTCGAGACGCCGTCCACCGCGATGGCGCTGCTGCTGTTCTCGATCGTGATACCGGTGTTCACCTTCCTGTTCCAGCCTTTCAGCGCCATGTATTCCCGCAAGCATGAGTTCGAAGCCGATGCTTTCGCCGCGCAGTACACGCCAGCCTCCGATTTGATCGCAGCGCTGGTCAAGCTCTACAAGGACAATGCCTCGACGCTGACGCCGGACCCGCTGCACTCGGCGTTCTACGACTCACACCCGCCCGCCACGCTGCGTATCGCAAGACTGCAGCAGGCCGCCGCCGGCGCGCACTGAGAAGCCGATGAGCACCCTCGCCCAGAAAAAATGCAAACCCTGTGAAGGCGGCGTTGCGCCGCTGACCGCGACGGAGACCGCCAGCCTGCTCAAGGGCCTCCAGGGCTGGTCGCTGGTCGACGGCAAACTCAGCAAGACCTACGATTTCCGCAATTACCACGAGACCATGGCCTTCGTGAATGCCACCGCCTGGATCTCGCACCGCGAAGACCATCACCCCGATCTCGCCGTCAGCTATAACCAATGCCGCGTCGACTACATCACCCACGCGATCAACGGCCTGTCCGAGAACGACTTCATCTGCGCCGCCAAGATCGACGCCCTGCTTGAGCTCTGAGCACATCATCCGCGGGCTGGTCACGGCCGCCTACGGCCGCCGCTTCCTCGTGGAATGCGCCGACGGCATCACCCGTGACTGCGTGACCCGCGGCAAGCGCAATGACTTCGCCTGCGGCGACGATGTCTCGGTCGCCGTACAAAACGACAGCCAGGGCGCCATCAACGACTGTGCGCCGCGCAAAAGCCTGCTCTATCGTTCCGATCAGTGGAAACAGAAACTGATCGCCGCCAACGTCACCCAGGTTGTGGTGGTGGTCGCGCCGGTGCCGTCCTTTGACCTCAATGTGCTCGACTGCTGCCTCGCCGCCGCGGGACACGCAAACATCGACGTGCTGATCGTGCTCAACAAGGCGGAACTGCCGGAAGCCGCCGTATCCGAAGGCGTGCTCGCGCCTTTCGCCGCACTGGGTTATCCGCTGCTGAAACTGGTGGCGCGCGACAACATCGATCCGCTGCGCCCGCTGCTCGACGGCAAACGCAGCGTGCTGGTCGGCGAATCAGGCATGGGCAAATCGACCATCCTCAACCAGCTGCTGCCCGAAGCCGTCGCGCAGACGAGAGAAGTCTCGGCCTCGCTGGGCACCGGCAAACACACCACCACGCATGCCCGGCTTTATCACCTCGATGCGCGCAGCGAACTGATCGATACGCCGGGTGTGCAGGCCTTTGGCGTACATCACTTGGGCTTCGAAGATCTGGCAGCGGCGTTCATCGAGTTTCGCCCGCTGTTGGGGCAATGCCGTTTCCGTGATTGCCGGCATCTCGCCGAACCCGGCTGCGCCCTCGTCGCTGCCGAAGCGGCCGGCACCGTCAGCGCACGACGCCTCGCCTCCTACCGACGGCTGGCGGAAGAAAACATTCGATTAAAACGGCCGGACTGGGCTTGATGCCCGGGATGGGGCGGTAACAAATCGCGCAGGGCTGCGCTTAACCGACCGCCTTGGCGACGGAAACAATAAACAGCAGGATCAGCCACAACACCAGCGCGCGCCAGATCAGGCCGACCACGCCGCGCAGATCATCAACTTCCACTTCTTCGCCAATGCCCAGTTCGGGCCGCTGGTTGAGCATGCCGTCTTCACGCAGCGCGCCGCCGAGTTTGATACCCAGCGCGCCGGCACCGCTGGCCAGCACCACGCCTTCGGCATTGCGGTTCCATGCAGCAGCCTGGGTGCGCCAGCAGTAAGCGGCATCTTCAAAATTGCCGGCGATGGCGAAACTCGCCGCAGTCACCCGCGCCGGCAGCCAGTCGATCCAGAAAAAGGCGCGTTCGGCAAACAGCGCAAAAATGCGTTTTTCCGGTTCCATCTGTTTACCCCAGCGTTCAGCGAGCAGATCGGAGGCGCGATACACCACCGGACCGACGGGGCCGAGCACCACAAACCAGAAAATCGGGCCGAGCACGTAACGGTGCGCCTGCAGCAGGCCGAGTTCAATCGACACGCGTGCAATTTCTGCGGCATTGAGTTCATCGGCGGGCACACCGCGCCAGCGCCCCAGCACGTCGCGCGCGGTGTTGACGTTCTGTTCGCGCAAAGCCTGCGCAATATCGGTGAAGCAGTGGCTGAAGCGGCGGAAACCCATCGCCACGTACAGCAGGGCGATACTCCACGCCAGACCCAACACCACGTTGACGTGGCGGAACAGGGCGTAAGCCAGAATCGTCAGCAGCGCGAGCGGCAGCACCGCCACCAGCCAGGCAATGGCGCCGTGGCTGGCCTGCAGTCCGTTGAACTGACTTTCGAGGTAATCGGCGTAACGCTCGAACGCATCGTACAGGCGGTTGTTACGCCGCAACGGCCGCGCCTGTTCGATCGCCAAAGCGATAACTAATGCCAGAAACTTCATACCGGTGAGTATGGGCCTAAATAATCAACAAAAACAACTGCTTATATTCTACCGGTATTCGACGGCAACAATCTCGACTTCGGTGTCACCGGCGGGTCGACGCCATTTGACCGTCTCGCCAACCTTGGCGCCGATCAATGAATGCGCCAGCGGCGAACCCCAGCTGATCTTGCCGACAGTGACATCGGCCTCGTCATCGCCAACGATATGGAAGGTTTCGACACGGCCGTCGGCCTCTTCGACTTTCACCGTCGCACCGAAACGCACTTCACCCGGCGGATGTCCTGCCGGATCCACCAACTCGGCACGCTCCAGCTGCGCATTGAAATAACGCTGGTCGCGCTCGACCTCGCGCAGCTTGCGCTTGGCTTCGGAATCATCCTGGGAAATGCCCTTCAGCTGCTCATGCTGCTCGGCCAGCTCCCGCACGCGCATGCGCAACAGCTCCATGCCATGCGGCGTCACGTAATTGGCGTGCGCGGGCACCGGGCGTTCCGGCAGTTCGCCTGCGGTCAGGTCGTCATCACTTTCTTTTACAAAGGCGCGGCTCATGTTCACTCTCATCGCTCATGCAGAGCGTCAGCGTTCAGCTTCGGATCGGGGACAGGGGCGATGCCCCTGAAGGCGCCAGCAGCGGCTGCCTTTTACCCTGCGCTTTTTTCCAGCATTTGTGCGTACTTCACTCTGTTTATACCGGCTGTTTCCAACACTGGCAACCGCCTTTGGTCAAAGAATGTGTCGCCAGATCAGCATACGATTATTAGCTGGCATCGCATGGTCGCCGGTCAGCGACAATCCCTGCTTTTTTGCCAATTCATCAACGGCTTGCCAGTCGCGCACGCCGCTCAGCGGATCACGTTCACGCAGAAAAGCGTCAAAACGCGCATTGGAATCCGCGGTGTGGCGGCCGTTGTCGCTGAACGGCCCATAAACCGCCAGCACGCCGCCGGGCAGCAGCACCCGGCCGAGACCTTCAAAAAAATGTCTGACGGAATCCCAGGACATGATGTGCAGCGTGTTTGCGGTAAACACCGCGTCCGCTTCATTGACCGGCCACGCCGCCGCATCGACATCGAGCGCCCGCGGCGCACGCAGATTGGGCAGGGCCACCGCATCGCGCCAGGCTGCAATCCCCGGCAGATGGGCAGCCACATCAGTGGGCTGCCACACCAGATGCGGCAGCAGCCCGGCAAAAAATGCCGCGTGTTCGCCGGTGCCGGCGCCGACCTCCAGCACCTGCGTCGATGCGGCGAAGGCATCGCGCAACACTTCCAAAATGGGGCCGCGGTTGCGCGCGCAGGCTTCGGAGGTCTGCCGGCGATCAGTCATTGCGGGCCGTGACCGAGAAAGGCCAGCAGATCATCGCGCTGCGCCATGGTATCGGCATAACCGAGCCGGATCAGCGCGCGACAGAACGCCTTCTCGAACAGCAGGTACGACACCAGATTGGAGCCGGTGCGTTTCATCGCGCCGACGGTTTGCAACAGGCCGCGGATCACCCGCGGCAAGTCGTGCGCGTACTGCGCGGCAATCTGGCTCAGCGGTATGCTGGGCGTGATCACCCGGAAATCGACCGCGCGCAACGGGTAGTTCACTTTCGCGAGCGTCTCCGGCGGCACGATCGCCAGCGTGCGGTTGATGCGCTGCAGGCGCTCCAGGTCAACCTCCAGCGAATCGAGAAAGATGCTGTCGAGCGCATGGCCGGCGATCTGCGCCAGCGGCGGATACCCGTCAGCGGGCTGGCGCACCGCCGGCTGCGAGGCCTGACGGCCGACGCCGATCACCAGCAGGCGTTCAGCGCCAAGGTGCAACGCCGGGCTCACCGGTGCGATCTGGCGCATCGAACCGTCGCCGAAATACTCGCGGTTGATCTGCACCGGCGGAAAGATGAAGGGCAGCGCACTCGACGCCATCAGGTGCGGCAGTCCGATCGGCATCGCGATCCCGACGCGGCGCGCACGCGCCCACTCGGCGTGCCTGGCATGCCCCTCATAGAAGGTCACCGACTGGCCGCTGGTATAACCCGAGCAGGTCACGGCAAAGGCATCCAGATGGCCGGCCCGGATGTTGCGGCCAATCGCCGCGAAATCAATGTGCCGTTCAAGCAGGCGCGCCAGCGGACTATTGTCGAGCAGCGACACCGGATCATTCAGACGTCCGCCGGACAGCGCCATGAACAGCCAGCGCGCGCTGTTGGCCAGCGCCCCCAGCGTATCCGCGCGATACACCTGATCGACATGGAAATTTTTCCAGACCGTCATCAGCCGGCGGACGCCACGATGGAAATTATTGGCATCCGTCGCCAGCACCGCGGCATTGATCGCGCCCGCCGACGTGCCGCAGATGATCGGGAAGGGATTACTCACCCCGTGCGGCAGCATGTCGTGCAGCGCGCGCATCACGCCCACCTGATAAGCCGCACGCGCCCCGCCCCCGGTCATGATCAGACCGACAACCGGTTTTGCTGGTGTGGATGCGCTGGACATGGCTGTTATTTCCCTGCGCCAGTGTGCCTGAAACGCGGCGGAAGTGGACTCAGGACTCGATGGCCACAGCCACCAGCTCGGGCTGCAGCAGCGCAACCAGCGCCTGCGGCTGCAGGCTCACCAGAAAACCGCGGCTGCCGCCGTTGATATACAGGCGCGGCAAATCAAGAATGCTCTGCTCCAGATACACCGGCATTTTACGGCGCGTGCCGAAGGGCGAGGTGCCGCCGACGCGGTAACCGGTATGGCGCTCCGCGACTTCCGGCTTGCAGGGTTCGATGCGTTTGACGCCGAGATGCCGCGCCAGCGCCTTCGCCGAGACCTGCCGGTCGCCGTGCATCAGTACCACGCAGGGTTTCGCTGTCTCGTCCTGCATGATCAGCGTTTTTACTACCGCGTATTCATCGACACCGAGTTCCCGCGACGACACGGCCGTGCCGCCGCGATCTTCATAGTTGTAGAAATGCGGCGTGAACTCCACCTTCGCAGCGCGCAAGGCCAGCACCGCCGGCGTCGATGGCATCTTCGGCGCGCTCATGATCCGTTCATTTACCGGTCATCAGCCGGCACAGGCTGTACAACATGCCGGCCGTGGCGCCCCAGATATAACGCCCCTCATAGGGAATCGCCAGGTAATGCCGATGACGGCCACGGAAATGGTATTCACGCCGCTGGTAATTCGCCGGATCGAGAAAATGCGCCAGTGGCGCTTCAAAGATATCCGCCACTTCAAAATCATCCGGCTTCAACTCAAACGGCGGCTCGACCCAGCCCACCACCGGCACGATACGAAAGCCCGAGGGAATTTCATAACCGGGCAGACGCCCGAGCAGCGCGATGCGCTCGCGCGCGAGGCCGATTTCTTCTTCGGTTTCACGCAGCGCAGTGAATTCGCGGTCCGGATCATCCGGCTCGACGCGCCCGCCGGGAAAACTGATCTGCCCCGCATGGTCGCGCAAATGTGCGGTGCGCTGGGTCAGCAATACCTGCACGCCACCATCGCGGTTCACCAGCGGCACCAGCACCGCGGCCTCTGTGACCTTGGTGCCCTCACGCAGCGAAATCATGTGCAGGTCATTCTCTTCCGGCGGCGGCGCCGGACGCGACAGCCCGCGCCGGATGTCTTCCAGCGTCAGGATGGATGCAGCTTGGGAATGGGTGCCCGACATGGCGAAGGATTGTAACTGCTCAAGGCCGGCGTACAGCATCAAGCCTTTGTTCAGGCCGCTTCGTAACGCAAGGTGTCACCGACGGCAATGACTCCACCGCTCAACACCCTCGCCGTAATCCCGCCATGCCCGCGCATCGCGTTATAACCACCCGCACCCAACACCTCCTCCATCCGCGAACACGGTTCGCAAGGGCCCGTGCCCTCGAACAGCACAGTACCGATACGGAAACGTTCATTACGCAAGGCCAAGAGATTCAACCCCGACACCACCAGATTGCGCCGCAACAGCGCCGGATCAATCGCTTCACGCCGCAGCAGTTGCGCCACCGCCGCCAGATGCTCGCGCTGGATCAGCGTGACCTGCCGCTTGCCACCC
>JBIIZE010000399.1:0-2736 GCA_044346435.1 Burkholderiales bacterium | reverse complement strand
CAGTGCGACCAGAATGGCGGGGAAGGACAACTGCAGATCAACAACACGCATGATCAGGCCGTCGATCCAGCCACCGGCCCGTGCGGCGATCAGTCCTGCGATCAGTCCGAGCCCCAGTGCCAGAACGGTCGAAGCGATGCCGACGCCGAGACTGATGCGCAGACCGTAAAGAATGGCCGACAACATGTCGCGGCCCTGATCGTCCGTGCCCAGCCAGTAGATCAGTCCGGAACTGCTGGACGCACCGGGTGCGAGTTTGGCGTCGAGGATATCGAGTTGCGCCAGATCGTAAGGGTTCTGCGGGGCGATCCAGGGGGCGGCAATGGCTGCGCACAGCAGTGCCATCAGCAGCCAGAACGCCACCAGGGTAATGCGGTCGCGGCCATAGTGCGCGGCGAGAATGTTGACCGGTGCCGTCGCGGCTGTCATCGCGTGTTCCCGGCCTGAACCCGCGGATCCAGCACCGCATAGAGCAGGTCCACCAGCAGATTGATCAGGATGAACAGGCAGACTGTCGCCAGCAGATACGCGACGATTACCGGCCGGTCGAGCACGTTGATCGAATCGATCAGCAGCTTGCCCATGCCGGGCCATGCAAACACGGTTTCGGTGACGATGGCGAAGGCGATCAGTGAGCCCAGTTCCAGTCCGGCCACGGTGACGATGGGGATCAGGATATTGGGCAGTACATGCGAACGCACCACGGCGCTTTCACTGAGTCCTTTGGCGCGGGCGAAACGCACGTAGTCCTGCAGCATCGCATCCTGGGTGCCGGCCCGGGTCAGACGAATCAGCAGCGCCAGTTTGAACAACGCCAGTGTGGTGGCCGGCAACAGCAGATGGCGCAGGCCATCGACGGTAAAAATGCTCAGCGGAATGCCGAAAACATCGACGGTGGCGCCGCGTCCGGTGGTCGGCAGCCAGCCCAGTTGCACCGAGAACACCATGATCAGCATCAGCCCGACCCAGAATGTCGGCAATGCGAAGCCCACTGTGGACAAGGCCATTATCGAACGCGCCAGCCAGGAGCGCGGGCGCAGGCCGGCGAACAGGCCCAGCGGGATGCCCAGCGTGACGGCGATCAGCATCGCCGCCAGCGCGAGTTCCAGCGTTGCCGGCATGCGTTCAAGGATCAGGGTGATTGCCGGCACGCTGGCGGCAAAGGAGATGCCGAGGTCGCCACCGAGGGCGCCGCGGAAAAATATCCCGTATTGTTCCCATAACGGCCGGTCGAGGCCGAGCAGTGCAGTGGCGCGGGCGATTTCCGCCTGGTCGGCCTGCGGATTGATCAACAGATCCACCGGATTACCGATGGCATAGACGCCGGCGAAAACCAGCAGCGACATCACAAACAGCGTGGCTGTACTCCACGCCAGCCGGCGCAGCACATAACTCAGCACGATGGCGCCTCAGCGCGGCGTGAAGTGATGGGCAAAGGTGAACTCGTCGGTGCGCGGCACATAGGCCAGATTCGCGCGCATTGCCCAGCTGACAACCTGGTGATGCAGCGGGATGAAAGCGAGGTCCTGCATCGCCAGCGTATTGGCTTCCCGCGCCAGGGCTTCGCGTTTCGTACGATCAACACTGCCCAGCGCCTGTTCCATCAGTGCATCCACTTTCGGATTGGCGTAACGCCCCCAATTCCATGCGCCGTAGCCTTTTTCAGCGTTGGGCGCTGCGACCAGTGAACGCAGCGACAGATCGGCGGCGAAGGAACCCCAGCCCAGAAGCGCAAAGCTGGTTTCTTCCTTGCGCACACGGCCGAGAAAAGCCGACATCGGCGCCGCTTCCACGCGGGTCTGGATGCCGACGCGCGTCAGCAACTGTGCGACGGTTTGCAGCACCTGTTCATCGTTGATGTAACGGTTGTTGGGGCCTGCGAGTGTCACGCGGAATCCGTTCGGGTAGCCGGCTTCGGTGAGCAGGCGCTTGGCGCCTTCCGGATCGTAGGCCTCGGCTTTCAGAGCGTTGTTGTGGCCGAACACACCCGGCGACACGATATTGGCGGCGGGCACCGCGAGGCCTTCCATCACACGCTCGGCGATGGCACTGCGATTGATGGCTTTGGAGATGGCGCGCCGCACGCGCAGATCCATGAAAGGATTGGCCGGCAGCGCTTTGCCATTGAGGTCGCTGACGCCGGGTGGTTGCGTCCGGTATTGGTCAAGGTGCAGCAGGATGGTGCGCCAGGACGTGGTCTGGGTGACGTGTAATTTATTGTTTTTATTGATATTTTTGATGTCCGCCGACGGCACATGTTCGATCACGTCGAGTTCGCCGGAAAGCAGCGCCGCAGTGCGTGAGGGATCGGCGGGCAGTATGCGCAGCGTGACCTTGTCCCAAGCTGGCGCCTTGCCCCACCACTGTTCGTTGCGGGTCAGCTCCAGCCGGTCGCCGCGTTGGTAACGCAGATATTTGTATGGACCGGTGCCGACCAGAGCGCGGCCCGAATCAAAATCTTCAGGGCCGGCGTTCTGCGCGTGTTTTTTCGACACGATCAGAATCGAGTTCAGGTCTTCGGGCAGCGCGCCATACGGGTATTTGGTTTTCACGCGCAGTGTGTGCGCATCAACCACCGTAGTGGAAGCCACGGCACGCACATAAGCGGCAAATCCGCCGGGGCTGCCTTTGATCGACAGCGGCCGCGCCAGCGAGAACGCCACATCGTCTGCGGTGAACGGCGAGCCATCGTGGAATTTCACGCCGCGGCGCAGGTTGAATTCCCAGGTCGTCGCA
>JBIIZE010000398.1:0-2738 GCA_044346435.1 Burkholderiales bacterium | reverse complement strand
AGGTCTACTACGCCGAATCACCGGGGCGCTGGGTTGCCGAAGACCAGTGGCCGTCGCCGCACATCAAGCCGCGCCGCTTTGTGCTCGCGGCCGACGGCACGCTGGCCGACAAGGCCGGGCGGAGCGTGAAACGCAGCTGGAAATCGCCGCAGACCCTCGGCCTGGCCTGCGGTGAACTGATGCCGTGGTTCCAGCATGGCGAAAGCCCCGAGCTGCCCGGCGATCAGCGCATGGACGATGGCCAGTCCCTGTGTTTCGACAGCGCGCCGCTGACCAAGGATCTGGAAATTCTCGGCACCACCAATGCCGAACTCACACTCTCGGTGGACCGTCCGACCGCTTTCATCTGCGTGCGTGTCTGCGACGTGGCACCCGACGGCGCATCCACACGCGTGACCTACGGCGTGTTCAACCTCACGCACCGTGACGGTCCCGCCAAACCGAAAAAGCTGCAACCGGGCACTGAATACAAAATCAATTTCCCGCTGATCGACAGCGCGTATTGCTTCGCCAAAGGCCATCGCATCCGCGTTGCGGTGTCGACGACCTACTGGCCGCTGATCTGGCCATCACCCGAACCCGTCACGCTGACGCTCGTCACCGGCAAAAGCGCGTTGCTGCTGCCGGTGCGTCCGCGCACCAAGCGCGACGATACGCCGCCGAAATTCAAGCCGCCGGAATCCGCGCCGGCCTTCCCGCGGACAGCGCTCACACCGGGCGGGCGCAACCGGACCATCCATACCGATCTTGGCAAGGGCGAGACCGTGGTTGCCGTCACCGACAGCAGCGGCCGCAACCGCTACGACGAAATCGATCTCGTCGTCGAAGCGCGCTCGACCGAACACTACCGCGTTGTGGATAACGACCCCTTGGCGGCGACCGCTGAAGTGACCTGGTCCTGGGAATTCGAGCGCGGCGACTGGAACATCCGCACTGAAACCCGCACGCAGGTGTCCTGCACCAAAAAAGACTTCGTCATCCGTGCACGGATTGAAGCCTATGAGGGAAAGAAACGCGTGTTCGAACGCGACTTCGAGGAGCGTGTGCCGCGCAACGGCAACTGAAGCACAGCTAAGGAGACGCATGATGAAAGGCTTGAAACAGGCGGCCGTGTTGCTCGCCACGGTCTGTTCGTTCACGGCGGCACACGCCCAGAAGTTTCCGGAACGTCCGGTCACGCTGGTGATCCCTTTCCCGCCCGGCGCCTCAACGGATGCCTTCGGTCGCCTGGTGGCGCAGCGCATGGCGCAGGATTTCAAGCAGCAGGTTGTCGTGGTGAACCGCGACGGCGCTGCCGGCGTCATCGGCAGCAGCTACGTCGCGCGTGCCGCTCCCGACGGTTACACGCTGCTTTGGGGCACGTCGTCCGGTCTGGCGATCATGCCGGCGCTGAAAACCAAGCTGCCCTACGATCCGCAACGCGATTTCGCGCCGATCAGCCTCGGCGCCAAAGTTTCGTGGGTGCTGGTCGTGCATCCGTCCCTGCCGATTCGCGACGTCAAGGGGCTTGTTGCGCTCGCCAAAAAGAATCCCGGCAAACTCAATTTCGCATCGGCAGGGGCGGGCGGCGCGCCGCACCTCGCCGGCGAGCTGTTCAAATCAATGGCGGGCATCGACGTCATGCACATTCCTTATCGCGGCACGGCGCTGTTTGCCACGGACCTCGTCGCCGGACAGGTCGATTACGGCTTCGCCAGCCCGCTCACGACGGGGCCGCTCACGGATTCGAAACGGTTGCGGGCGCTGGCCGTGACATCGTCAAAGCGGCTCACGCTTTATCCCGATGTACCGACAATGGCTGAGGCCGGCATTCCCGGCTTTGAACTCACGCAGTGGTACGCGATGCTCGCGCCCGCGCGCACACCACCCGAGATCATCGTGACGCTGAATACCGCCGTCCGTAACGCGCTCTCCGATCCCAATGTGATCAAGCGCCTGGCTCACGACGGCGGCCTGCCGGCCCCCACCACGCCTGAAGGCCTGGCGGAATTCATCCGAAATGAAACCGCTTCTTACACCAAGATCATCGAGAAGGCGGGGATCAAGGCGGAGTGATTGCCTGGCGGGGAGATTGCGTTGTAACCTTCCTGCGATCAACCGTTTCTGAAAATCCCCCATGAAATCATCCACATCATCCCGTTCGGCCGTTTCTCCGTTGCTGCCGGTAACCATCCAGCCCGGCAATATCCGCTATGCACCGGGTGTGCGCGCGGGACGCTGGGTCTTCGCGACAGGCCACAAAGGCACGGCGGATTTCGTCAGCGGCATGGCGCCCGAGGTGGTCGATGCGGCGGCGCCGCGCCACGGCGAGCCCAAAAACAAAAAGGAAGCGCGCCGCATTTTCGCCAACTTCGCCAAAGTGCTGAAGGCGGGCGGCTCGGATCGCAAACATGTGGTGCGCGTGGACCAGTATTACAGCAGCGGCCATGTGGTCGATGCCTATCACGAAGTGCGGCGCGAGTTTTTCGCCGGCCATATTCCGCCCAGCACCTCCAACCTGCACCAGAAATTTCTGCTCGCAGGACAGGACATGGAAGTGCAGCTGATGGCGGCGGTTCCCGGCAAAGGTTTTGAGGTGTTGCAGCACCGCCCGGCGAACCTGCCGGTGCATGCGAGTTCCGGTTACAGCCCGGTGCTGACCTGCGGCGATTATGTGTTTGTCGCGGGACAAACGGCAGAGGCGCTGAAAACCGAAGAGGGGCCGATTGATCCGGCGGCGCGCATGCCTGCGGGGCATC
>JBIIZE010000397.1:0-2747 GCA_044346435.1 Burkholderiales bacterium | reverse complement strand
AAAACAGTTCCCTGTGGATCTATCGCGTGCTGACCTGGGTCGTACTGGTCACGGGTTTTGTTTTTGCCGCGACCATCCTCGGGTTCCGTTACTGGATACTGCCCGATATCGGTGCCCACCGGGAAGCTATCGCGCAGCGGCTGAGTGCGGCGGTACAGCAGAAAGTCACCATCGGCGGACTCAGCGGCAACTGGAACGGTTTGCGCCCGCAACTGGCGTTTGATCAGGTGGTTGTGCATGACGCAGAGGGACGCGCGGCGCTGGAATTGCCCCGCGTCGAGGCCACGCTCTCCTGGCGTTCTGCAGCGCTGCTGCAGATCAATTTCCATTCCCTGGATATATATCGTCCGGTGCTGACCATGCGCCGCAACAGTCGTGGTGAAGTTACGGTAGCGGGTATTCCGCTGAAGCTGGAAGAGCAGGGTGATGGCGCGGTGTCGCGCTGGCTGCTCGGTCAGCGCGACATCCAGATTCACGACGCCAGGCTGATGTGGAACGACGAAATGCGCGCCGCACCGGTGCTGGAGCTGGACAAGGTCCAGCTGCGTATCGTCAACAGCGGCGATCGCCACCGCCTGGCCTTGCGTGCGTTGCCGCCGGCAGGATTGGCGTCACCTCTTGATGTGCGGGCTGATCTGCGTGGTGAGGATTTTCAGTCGCTGGCGGAAAAAATCAACGGCCAGGTGTTTGTCGAGCTGGACCATGTTGATATCGCAGCATGGCGGCAGTGGATCGATTTTCCGGTGCATTTTCCGCATGGCACCGGGGCTTTGCGCGCGTGGTTCACTTTTTCCGGTCATGAACTTTCGGCAGTGATTGCCGATGCGCAGCTGCGCGACGTTCGCGCCCGGCTGGGCGCCGAACTCCCGGAACTCGACATGCAGCAGCTGGGCGGCCGCTTCGCCTGGAAGCGTCTGGTGGATGGTTTCGAGATCACAACGCGCAAGCTGGCCTTTACCACCGGCGACCGGCTTACGCTGCCGCCGGTGGATCTGGTAATGCGTCTGGGCGGCGAAACAGAAGCGGGCTACACGCGTGCCGAGGTTCAGGCCAATGTTCTGGAGCTGGCGCCATTGGTGCAATTGGCCGACCGGCTGCCGCTGGCCAGTGAGTTGCGCAAGACGCTGGTCGCTTATTCCCCGACTGGAAGCGTGCAGGATCTGTCAGTGCGCTGGAGCGGCGCGTGGCCGGATTTGAAGACCTATGCGGTGCGCGGTCGTTTCAGCGAATTGTCACTGCAGCAACAGGGGCAGGTTCCGGGCTTCTCCGGATTCAGCGGCAATATTGACGGCAATGAAAAGGGCGGCACCTTGCATGTCGTCACGCAAAAGGCCAGCCTCAATCTGCCCCGCCTGTTCCGCGAGCCCCTGCGCTTCGACACATTGACCGGGCAACTGGGTTGGACCCGCAATGCGCAGGATATGGAACTGCGCTTCAGCAACTTTGCTTACTCCAATACGGACCTGACCGGAACGCTGTTCGGCAGTTACCGCACCGCGGCGGAGGGGCCGGGTGTCGCTGATCTGACCGGGCACCTGACGCGCGGTGTGGCGCAGCGCGTATCGGATTACCTGCCGTTGACGCTCGGGGCCGGATCACGGGCCTGGCTTGACCATGCTTTTTCAGCCGGCAGTTCCAGCGATGTGCGTTTCCGACTGAAAGGCGATCTGAAAAATTTTCCCTTCGCGGATGAAAAGACCGGCCTGTTTGAGGTGGCAGCAAAAATAAGCGACGGTTCGGTGCTTTATGGCGAAAACTGGCCGCGCATCACGGGCATCGAAGGCGATCTGCTGTTCCGCGGCCAGCGTATGGACATCAATGTCCGCCAGGCCTTGCTCAACAACGTGCGGCTGGGCAAGGTACGCCTGCAGATTCCAGATCTGCTTCACAGTGAGGAAGTGTTGCAGATTGCCGGAGAAGCGGAAGGCGCCACAGGCGATTTTCTCGACTTCATCAATCAAAGTCCTGTTCGCGGCATGATCGACGGATTCACCGACGGCATGCAGGCGCAGGGGCGGGGCCGCCTCGGCCTGAAATTGACGTTGCCGCTACGCACCCTGAAAAACACCAAGGTCAGCGGTTCCTATCAGTTCATCAATAACCAGTTGGTGGCACAACCTGGATTCCCGCCGTTGGAGCAGGTCAACGGACGCCTTGAATTCACCGAGTCATCGGTCCGCGTGCCCAATGCGACAGCGCAGTTTCTCGGCGGGCCGCTGACGGTTTCTGCCGGAAGCCAGCGTGATGCGGCGGTGAGCATCCAGTTTCAGGGCAAGGTCAATTCGGACGCAGCACGCCGTGCCGGTGGCGGCGAGTGGCTGCGTTATATACGCGGCGCAACCGACTGGCGCGGTTCACTCACCGTACGCAACAAGCGCGTGGATTTTTCCGTCGATTCTTCATTGCAGGGTCTCGCTGTCAATTTGCCCGCGCCGTTGGCGAAGACAGCAGCAGAAACAATACCGTTGCGGTTTGAACGGCGTTTCACCGGCGCGCAGCAGGAACGCATCGCCTTGAATATCGGCAGCCTGGGCAGCGCGGTCATTCACCGGCGGAGCGAAAACGGCAATACCCGAATCGAACGTGCCAATGTGCGTCTGGGTGAGGGTGTGGCCGCAGAACCCGACCGTCCCGGCGTTGTATTGGCGGGAGCCATCAAGTCGCTCGATCTGGATGCCTGGCTCGGGGTGCTCGGTGAAGGGGGTGCCGGAGCCGGTGCGACGCTGAATTCGGCCGATGTACGGATC
>JBIIZE010000395.1:0-2770 GCA_044346435.1 Burkholderiales bacterium | reverse complement strand
GTACGCCTGGTCAAGGACATCAACAACCAGCCCAACATCATCGGCGACGGCATCAACGTCGCGCAGCGTGTAATGGGCTTTGCCGCAGTCAATCAGGTTCTGGCATCGCGCTCCTATCACGAAGTCATCGCCGCATTGTCCGCCGAGCACGCGAAGCTGTTTACCTTCGAAGGCTCCCGCACCGACAAACATGTGCGCGAACACGAGGTCTATGCACTGGGCAACGCACCCGCGCCGCAACGCCTGCCGCGAAAAAAGGCCGCGCATGAAGCTGCCTTCGAAAAACTCGGCAGCACGGCGTCGACCGCCCGCACCGGCGTAATGCGCCGGCCGCTGCTGGCCACGGCACTGGCCGTGGCGCTGATCATCGGCACCGCCATCACCCTGCGCCTGACCTTGCGCGCACCGTCGGAAACGCCGGCGGAAATGGTCACCGAAAACTTCACGCCGCGCGCCAATCGCACGACACCGGAACCCGAAATCCAGAGCGCAGCTCCAAAAGCAAAAAACGAAACCAGATCCGAAACAACGCCGGCCACAAAGCCTGCCCGCAAAACCGAAACCAGGGCGCCGGCCGCCGAACCCGCGGCCGATGCAAGCACCGGCACCGTGCGTCTGAACGTGCTGCCCTGGGGGGAAGTCTATGTCGATGACCGCAAGTTCGGTGTGGCGCCGCCGTTGCGTGACGTCGCCCTGAAGCCCGGAACCCACCGCATTGAAATCCGCAACCCCGGCTTCGCGTCCTATGTGCAACTGGTCGACGTCAAGGCCGGCGAAGAGATTAGAATCCGGCATCAGTTCCGATGAGACCCGCCATGCGCCTATTCGCCCTTCTGCTGTTGATCCTGCCCCTGCTGACCGGCTGTGAAGCCATGCAAAAGGGCATGAAAGACATTTCGGACTCACTCGACTATGACAAGGAGCGCGCCAAGTCCCAGGAATCCGCCCTCCCCAGCGCGGAAGCCCGCCTCAAGACCGGCATCTCCCAGTATGAAGAAGGCAACTACGCCCAGGCCCAGCGCACGCTGCAGTCGGCGCTGGTCAACGGACTGACGTCTCGAACCGACCAGGCGCGGGCCTACAAATATCTCGCGTTCATCTACTGCGTGACCGACCGCATCCCGCAATGCCGGCAGGAATTCAGCAATGCGATCACGGCTGATCCGAAATTCACGCTGAGCGCCGCCGAGGCGGGTCACCCGACCTGGGGCCCGGTGTACCGCAGCGTGCGCGGCCGCTGAGAATCTCAAAGCGATGACCCAGCCCGCTCAACTCGGCCGCTACGATGTCGTCGCCGAGATCGGGCGCGGCGCGATGGGCGTGGTCTACCGCGCGGTTGATCCGATGCTCGAGCGCACGGTGGCGATCAAAACCATCAATATGGCGCTCGATCCCGGCGAGATGGAGCAATACGAAAAACGCTTCACCATCGAGGCGCGCGCCGCCGGCGGTCTGAACCATCCCAACATCGTCATCATTTACGACATCGGCCGCAGCGGCGACCTCGCCTACATGGCGATGGAGTTCCTCGAAGGCCGCGAACTGAAGGAACTGATTGCCGGCAACGAGCTCGCGCCGGACCGCGCACTGGATATCGTTGCGCAGGTCGCCGACGGCCTCGCCTACGCCCATTCGCACGAAGTCGTGCACCGCGACGTCAAACCGGCAAACATCATGATCCTCAAGGACGGCCGGGTCAAAATCACCGACTTCGGCATCGCGCGCATGCGCACTGCCGACGTGCGCACACAAACCGGCGTAGTGCTCGGTTCGCCGCGCTACCTGTCGCCGGAACAGGTGCTGGGCAAACGCTGCGACGCGCGCGCCGACATTTTTTCACTCGGCGTGATCCTTTATGAAATGATCACCGGCCAGGCGCCGTTTAACGGCATCGACGTCAACTCACTGATGTTCCAGATCGTCAATTTCACGCCGCCGCCGCCGACCAGCATCAATCCGGCGTTGCCACCGGTGCTCGATCTGATCATCGCCAAAGCCCTCGCCAAAAATGCCGACGAGCGTTACGCCGGCATCGCCGAATTCGCCGCCGATCTGCGTGCCTGCCGCCAGCAGGGGGCCGCAACAACCATGCCTCTGACACCGGTTGCGGCACCGCAAATGATTCCGGACCCCACCGATCCGTTTGCCGACACCCTGCCCTCGTCGCGTGCCGATGACCGCAGCACAACAATACCGGGCAGCGGCGTCGCCGATACCCTGCCCTCGCGCGGACTCGCCAAAGGTTTCGATTCCATGGCGGCGACGATGCGCCTCGCCGCGCAAACCGGCGCCATCACCGATCCCGACGCCCTCGCAGCGACGTTCGGCGTCAGCCGCCACGCCATCGACGCCATGGTCGTCGGCGCCGAGACCCAGGCGCTGCCCCAGGCAGCACTGCAACCGCAAGCGGCGCCCCCCTGGTCGCCGCAGGATCGCAGAATATTCCTGGTTTCCGTTGCCGCAGCCGCCGTGGTTGGCGCACTCATTGTTTTGCTCTGAAAGAACTGACATGCGCATTACCGCCGTTGAAGCCATTGCGATCGACATTCCGCGGGACAAAAATTTCGGCGGCTCCACTTACAGCGTACTCAAACGCTCGACCGTGATCACCCGGCTGCGCACTGACGAAGGTCTGGTCAGCGAGGTTTACAACGGCGACAACCGCGCCCACGGCCCGCAGATCGCTGCGATGGTGCAAAACGAGTTGTTCAATGCCGTCAAAGGCCTGTCGATCTACGAGCGCGAACTGGCGTGGAAACGCATGTTTTCA
>JBIIZE010000039.1:0-10379 GCA_044346435.1 Burkholderiales bacterium | reverse complement strand
GTCCGTCGGCTGCCGCAGCAGCGCGCGGATAAACGTATCGTTCTTCAGCGCCGCCATCAGCGCGGCAGCTCGCTGCTTCCCATCAGGAATTCGTCGACGGCACGCGCGCACTGGCGGCCTTCGCGGATTGCCCATACCACCAGCGACTGACCACGGCGCATATCGCCCGCCGCAAACACCTTGCCGACGGAGGTCTTGTAGCTGTCGGTGTCGGCCTTGACGTTGCCGCGGTTGTCCTTGGTGACGCCCAGCTGTTCGAGCAGGCCACCGGCGACCGGGCCGACAAAACCCATCGCCAGCAGCACGAGGTCAGCTTTCAAGGTGAATTCGGAACCCGGCACTTCCTGCATTTTGCCGTCTTTCCATTCGACACGGGCGGCGATCAGCTTTTCGACCTTGCCGTCCTTGCCTTCAAACCGTTTGGTCGCCACCGACCAGTCGCGGCTGCAGCCTTCTTCGTGCGAGCTCGAGGTACGCAGCTTGACCGGCCAGTAAGGCCAGATCATCGACTTGTTTTCATTTTCCGGCGGCTGCGGCAGCAGTTCAAACTGGGTGATCGATGTGGCGCCATGGCGGTTCGAGGTGCCGACGCAGTCGGAACCGGTATCACCGCCGCCGATGACGATGACATGTTTGCCTGTCGCTTTCAGTTGTGCGGGCAGTTTGTCACCGGCGACAACCTTGTTCTGTTGCGGCAGGAAATCCATCGCGAAATGCACGCCGGCGAGTTCACGCCCCGGCACTGGCAGATCGCGCGGCTGCTCGGCACCGCCGGCGACAACCACGGCGTCAAATTCGGCGAGCAGTTTCTGCGCCGGAACGTTGCCGCCGACATGCTGGCTGACGCGGAACTCAACGCCTTCGGCGCGCATCTGTTCGGCACGGCGGTCGATCAGGTGTTTTTCCATCTTGAAGTCAGGAATGCCGTAACGCAGCAGCCCGCCGATGCGGTCGGATTTTTCAAAGACCACGACGTCATGGCCGGCGCGTCCCAGTTGCTGGGCGCAGGCCATACCTGCGGGACCCGAACCGATCACGGCAACACGTTTGCCGGTCTTGGCTGCGGCGGGCTGCGGCTTGACCCAGCCCGATTCCCATCCCTTGTCGATGATCGCGTGTTCGATCGACTTGATGCCGACCGGATCATTGTTGATGTTCAGCGTGCATGCGGCTTCACAGGGTGCCGGACAGACACGGCCGGTGAACTCGGGGAAGTTGTTGGTCGAGTGCAGCGTATCCAGCGCCTGTTGCCAGTTCTGCTTGAATACGAGGTCGTTCCAGTCCGGAATGATGTTGTTGATCGGGCAGCCGCTCATGCAGAAGGGCGTGCCGCAGTCCATGCAGCGAGCGCCCTGGGTGGCCGCGTCCTTGTCAGTCAGGTGGCCGACAAACTCGCGCCAGTGCTTCAGGCGCTCCTGCGGTTTTTCCGCGGCCTCATGCAGCCGCTCGAATTCCATAAACCCCGTGACTTTTCCCATTGCGGTCTATCCCTGAATCAACATGCCCATTGCGGGCAAACTACGTTCATCGGTTTAATTGCGCGTACTTCAGGCAGCGATCTTTTTGCCCTTGGCCGCCAGTTCACCCAGCGCGCGACGGTATTCGTTCGGGAACACCTTGACGAATTTGCCGCGGGCTGTGGCCCAGTCGGCAATGATGCCCTGCGCCCTGGTGCTGCCGGTCAGTTTGGCGTGGTTCTCGATATAGCGCTTGGCGATGACTTCATCAGCCAGCCCCAAATGCCAGACGTCGCGCGGCACTTTTCCATCCTGCTCGGCTTCCGTCAGCAACGGTTCAAGTTTGACCATCGCGGTGTTGCAGTAAGAAGCGAAGGTACCGTCTTCGTCGTAAACATAGGCAATGCCGCCCGACATGCCGGCCGCGAAATTGCGTCCCGTCGGGCCCAGTACGACGACGGTGCCGCCGGTCATGTATTCGCAACCATGGTCACCGGTGCCCTCGACAACGGTATGCGCGCCGGAATTGCGCACGGCAAAACGTTCGCCGGCGACGCCGCGGAAGTAAGCTTCACCCGCGATCGCACCATAGAGCACGGCATTGCCGGTAATGATGTTGACGCCGGCATCACCACGGAACTTCGGCGACGGCTGGACGATGATGCGTCCGCCCGACAGGCCTTTGCCGCAGTAGTCGTTGGTGTCGCCGATCAGGTTCAGCGTGATGCCGCGGGACAGGAAGGCGCCCAGACTCTGGCCTGCAGAGCCCGCGAACTTCACACGGATGGTGTCATCCGGCAGACCGTCGTGACCGTAGCGTTTTGCAACCTCTCCAGAGAGCATGGTGCCGACCGTGCGGTTGATGTTGCGGATCGGCATGTCGATGCTGACTTTCTCGCCGCGCTCCAGCGCCGCCTTTGCCAGTTCGATCAGGCGGTGATCCAGCGCCTTGTCGAGACCGTGGTCCTGCGATTCGGTGTGGAATCGCGAGACTTCGGGGCCCATCTTCGGCTGGTGGAAGACGCGGCTGAAATCCAGACCGCGGGCTTTCCAGTGCTCAATGCCCTTGCGGGTGTCGAGCAGGTCGGCGCGACCGATCAGATCATCAAACTTGCGGATGCCGAGCTGCGCCATCAGCTGGCGGATTTCCTCGGCAACGAAGAAGAAGTAATTGATGACATGTTCCGGTTTGCCGGTGAATTTCTTGCGCAGCACCGGATCCTGGGTGGCGACGCCGACCGGACAGGTGTTGAGATGGCATTTGCGCATCATGATGCAGCCCTGGACGACCAGCGGGGCAGTCGCAAAGCCGAATTCGTCGGCGCCGAGCAGCGCGCCGACAACGACATCACGTCCGGTCTTCAGTTGACCGTCGACCTGTACCGCGATGCGGCTGCGCAGACGGTTGAGCACCAGCGTCTGCTGGGTTTCGGCGAGACCGAGTTCCCACGGCGTGCCGGCGTGTTTGATCGATGACCACGGGCTCGCGCCGGTGCCGCCGTCATGGCCGGAAATCGTTACGTGATCGGCTTTCGCCTTGGCCACACCGGCGGCAACCGTGCCGACGCCGACTTCGGATACCAGCTTGACGCTGATCGAAGCATCAGTGTTGCTGTTCTTCAGGTCGTGGATCAGCTGGGCCAGATCTTCGATCGAATAGATGTCGTGGTGGGGCGGCGGCGAAATCAGTTCCACGCCCGGCGTCGAGTAACGCAGTTCAGCGATGTACTCGGAGACCTTTTTGCCAGGCAGCTGTCCACCCTCACCCGGCTTGGCGCCCTGCGCCATCTTGATCTGGATCTGCTCGGCGCTCGCCAGATACTCGGCGGTGACGCCGAAACGGCCGGAAGCGACCTGCTTGATCTTCGACTTCAGCGAATCGCCGGCCTTGATTTCGATGTCACTGATAAAACGGTCTGCGCCCAGGCGCGACGCCATCGTTTCGCCAGCCTTGATCGGGGCAAATCGCCGGCGGTCTTCACCGCCCTCGCCGGTGTTCGACTTGCCGCCGATACGGTTCATCGCCAATGCCAGCGTGGCGTGTGCTTCGGTCGAGATCGAACCCAGCGACATCGCGCCGGTGGAGAAGCGTTTGACGATTTCCGCTGCCGGTTCGACTTCTTCGATGGCTACCGGTTTGCACTGGTCGAAGCGGAATTCGAACAGACCCCGGAAGGTCATGTGCCGCTTCGATTGATCGTTGATGATGTCGGCGTATTCACGATAAGTCGATGCGCTGTTGGCGCGGGTTGCATGCTGCAGCTTGGCAATGGCGTCCGGCGTCCACATGTGCTCTTCGCCGCGTACCCGCCATGCGTATTCGCCGCCGGTGTCCAGCGAGCCGGCCAGGACCGGATCATTGCCGAAGGCGCTGCGATGGGTGCGGATTGATTCCTCGGCGACTTCGAACAAGCCGATACCGCCGACGTTGGACGAGGTGCCGGTGAAGTATTTGTCGATCAGCGGTTTTGACAGGCCAATCGCTTCAAAGATCTGGGCGCCGGTATAGGACATGTAAGTGGAGATGCCCATTTTCGACATCACCTTGCGCAAACCCTTGCCGACGGCCTTGACGAAATTCTTGATGGCCTTGTGGCCGTCGACGCCGCTGATCTGACCGCTGTCGGCGATATGCAGCATGGTCTCCAGCGCCAGGTAAGGATGCACGGCTTCCGCGCCATAACCGCCCAGCAGGGCAAAGTGATGCACTTCGCGCGCCGAACCGGTTTCGACGACGAGGCCGGCACTGGTGCGAAGGCCTTTGTCGACGAGGTGATGATGGATGGTTGACAGGGCGAGCAGCGCCGGAATCGCGACGTGGTCGCGATCAATGTGCCGGTCCGAAATGATGATGATCGAATAGCCGGAGCGCACCGCGTCTTCGGCCTGGGCGGCCAGGCTGGCCAGACGCGCTTCGATGGCTTCCTTGCCCCAGGCTGCGGGGTAGGTAATGTTCAGTTCACAGGATTTGAACTTGCCATCGGTGTAACGCTCGATGTTGCGGATTTTTTCCATCTCGTAGAAATCCAGCACCGGCTGGCTGACTTCGAGGCGGATCGGCGGATTGGTTTCATCGATGCCGAGCAGATTGGGTTTCGGACCGATGAACGACACCAGTGAAGTAACCAGCTCCTCGCGGATCGGATCGATCGGCGGATTGGTTACCTGCGCGAACAGCTGCTTGAAATACTGGTACAGGTTCTTGTTCTTGGCCGAAAGCACGGCCAGCGGCGAATCATTGCCCATGGAGCCGATGGGCTCTTCACCGTTGCCGGCCATCGGCGCGAGGATGAACTTGATGTCTTCCTGGGTGTAACCGAAGGCTTGCTGGCGATCCAGCAAAGGCACGGTGCTACGCTCGGGCTGGGCCTTCTGGCTTTCGACGTCATCCAGTTTGACTCGGATGCGCTCAATCCATTCGACATAGGGTTTGGCGGAAGCCAGAGATTCCTTCAATTCCTTGTCGTCGATGATGCGGCCTTTTTCCAGATCGACGAGGAACATCTTGCCCGGCTGCAGGCGCCATTTTTTGACGATTTTTTCTTCGGGAATCGGCAGGCAGCCGGATTCCGAGCCCATGATGACCAGGTCATCGTCGGTGACGATGTAACGGGCGGGACGCAGGCCGTTGCGGTCCAGCGTGGCGCCGATCTGACGGCCGTCGCTGAATGCAATCGCGGCGGGACCGTCCCACGGTTCCATCATCGCCGCGTGATATTCGTAGAACGCGCGGCGGCTGGCGTCCATCAGCGTATGACCTTCCCACGCTTCGGGGATCATCATCATCACGGCGTGTGCAATCGAATAGCCGCTCATCACCAGCAGTTCGAGAGAGTTGTCGAAAGACGCCGAGTCGGACTGGCCGGGATAAATCAGCGGCCACAGCTTGTCGAGATCCTTGCCGAGAATCGGGCTGGAAATCGCGCCCTGGCGCGCACGCACCCAGTTGACGTTGCCGCGCACGGTGTTGATTTCGCCGTTGTGGGCGATCATGCGGAAGGGGTGGGCGAGATCCCAGGTCGGGAAAGTGTTGGTCGAGAAACGCTGGTGTACCAGCGCCAGCGCCGACACCACGCGCGGATCCTGCAGATCCTTGTAATAGGTGCCGACCTGCGAAGGCAGCAGCATGCCTTTGTAAACAATGGTGCGCGCCGACATCGACGGCACGAAAAATTCGGTGCTGTGCGCAAGATGCAGCGCACGGATCGCGTGGCCGGCGCTTTTGCGGATCACGTAAAGCTTGCGCTCCAGCGCGTCAGTGACGCGAATCGCGGAGCTGCGGCCGATGAACACCTGACGAATGACCGGCTCGACTTTCTTGACCGACTCGCCGAGATCTTCGCTGTCCACGGGGACATCACGCCAGCCGAGCAGCACCTGACCTTCATCCTTGATGGCGCGTTCTATTTCATATTCACAGGCGAGGCGGGAGGCCGGTTCGCGCGGCAGGAAGATCATGCCGATGCCGTATTCACCCGCCGGCGGCAGCTTGACGCCCTGCTTTTCCATTTCCTCGCGGAAAAACGCGTCGGAAATCTGGATCAGGATGCCGGCGCCGTCCGAGGCTTTGGGATCTGCGCCCACAGCGCCGCGGTGCGTCAGATTGCAAAGGATGGTCAGGCCCTGTTCGATGATGTCGTGGCTTTTTTTGCCTTTGATATGGGCAACAAATCCGACACCGCACGCATCATGTTCATGCGCGCCGTCGTAAAGACCTTGGGGTTCCGGCAAATTCGGGTGTGACATCATGAGCCTCGTCAAAAACACCTTGAAAATCAACAACTTGCAACGATAATTGTTGCGTCGCCACAAGCCGGGATTGTCAAAACGCGAAAAACGGAGTGAAACCCGGTAAGTCTACCGCTATCAAGGGGTTACCTCAACGGGTAGCGGCCTTGGGACCGCGAGAAAATCTCAGCTGACGTCGATGGAAAACAGACGTCGATGTTCGACGATGGCGTAGCGGTCGGTCATCCCGGCAATATAGTCGGCAATGGCCCGCGGCGTATCGGCTTCGGCGCGGGCCTGGAATTCCGGCGGCAGGAGCCCGGGCTCGGCCAGAAAGGCCTGGAACAGGTCGGTAATGATGCGGCGGGCCTTGCTGCTCATCCGCGATACCCGGTAATGCCGGTAGAGATTGGCATGCAGAAAGCGCTTCAATTCGGTCTGTTCGAGCCGGATGCGCTCCGAAAAGCGAATCATTGCCGGGGCCTTGCGGACATCGTCCAGGCATTGCGGGTCACACTCGCGGATGCTCGAGGCACTCTGGCGGATCAGGTCGGTTACCAGGGTGTCGATCATCCGGCGAACGGTCTCATGGACCAGACGCCGGCCTTCGATTTTAGGATAGGCCTTCAGTGCTGCGCGCATATGGCGCCGGAAAATCCCCACGGTTGCCAACTGGTCCATTTCCAGCAAGCCCGAGCGCAGGCCGTCGTCGACATCATGGTTGTTGTAGGCGATTTCGTCGGCGAGATTGGCGATCTGGGCTTCGAGGCTGGGCCTCTGCCGGCGGATGAAACGTTCGCCGACATCGCCCAGCAGGCGCGCATTTTTCAGCGAGCAGTGTTTGAGTATGCCTTCGCGGGTTTCGAAGGTCAGATTCAGTCCGTCGAAGGCGCCGTAACGCTGTTCCAGTACATCCACAACCCGCAGCGACTGCAGGTTGTGCTCGAATCCGCCGTACGGCTTCATGCAATCGTTAAGCGCATCCTGCCCGCTGTGACCGAAGGGGGTATGGCCGAGGTCATGGGCCAGCGTGATGGCCTCGGTCAGGTCTTCGCTGAGAGACAGATGGCGTGCCACCGAGCGGCCGATCTGCGCCACTTCGAGGCTGTGTGTGAGACGGGTGCGGAACAGATCACCCTCGTGATTCACGAACACCTGGGTCTTGTATTCAAGGCGGCGGAATCCGGTGGAATGGATGATGCGATCACGGTCACGCTGATATTCGCTGCGCCCGCGAGGGGGCGGCTCGCGGAAGCGGCGACCGCGGGATGATTCCGCATGGGCGGCGTATTTTGCCAGTTCAGGAGTCATCAACACCCTCCCCGCCGAGCACGATGGCCAGCGCTTCGCCGGGAACAGCGGCGCTGACAAACGCTTCACCGATTTTTTTCAGCAGAACAAAACGGATTTTTCCGCCCTCGACTTTTTTGTCGTGGCCCATCAGTTCCAGGTATCGGTCTACACCCAGTCTCGGTCCCCGTACCGGCAGACCGGCCCGCTGCAGCAATTTCTCCGTGCGTGAGACGCAAGTTGCATCGACCAGTCCCATCCGTTGCGAAACCCGGGCGGCGATCACCATGCCTGCGGCAACGGCTTCACCATGCAGCCACTGGCCGTAACCCAGACCGGATTCAATGGCGTGCCCGAAGGTATGTCCGAAGTTGAGCAGTGCCCTGACGCCTTCTTCGCGTTCATCCGCTGCGACAACAGTCGCCTTGTTCCGGCAGGACACATGAATGGCGTGGGCCAGTGCTGCGGGTTCGCGCGCCAGCAGCTGATCCATATTGGATTCCAGCCATTCGAAAAAAACGGCATCGCCGATCAAGCCGTATTTGATGATTTCGGCCAGGCCTGCAGCCAGTTCCCGTTGCGGCAGTGTCTTGAGAGTATCGGTGTCGGCAATAACCGCGCGCGGCTGGTAAAAAGCGCCGATCATGTTTTTGCCCAGCGGGTGATTGATCGCGGTTTTTCCGCCGACGGAAGAATCCACCTGGGCCAGTAGGGTGGTCGGAATCTGGATGAAAGGCGCGCCGCGCTGGAAAGTTGCCGCGGCGAATCCGACCAGATCGCCGATCACGCCGCCGCCCAGTGCGATCAGTGTTGTTTTTCGCTCGGCATGGCGCTTCAGCAGGGCGTCAAACACCTGATTCAGGGTCTGCCAGTTTTTATGTTCCTCACCGTCCGGCAGCACAATGGTGTCGACGGCAATCTGCTGTGCGGAAAGAGCTGCTTTGAGTGATTCCAGATAAAGCGGGCCGACCACGGTGTTGGTGATGATCACGGCTTTGCGCTGCGGCAGATGGGCAGTTACCAACTCTGCCCGACCAAGGAGTCCGGGACCGATGTGTATCGGATAACCGCGATCGGCAAGATCAACGTGCAGTGTGGTGTGTTGGTTCATGAATGTAATTGTCCAGCAGCTTGTTGCGGGTTACCCGCGCCGCATTCCGTCAGCAGTTGCTGAATTTTCGATGTCAGGTGCGCCACGCTTTGTGTTCCGGTGTCGACAATGAGGTCGGCTACTTCCCGGTACAGCGGATCGCGCTCATCATGCAGCGTTCGCAGCTTGCCCAGCGGGTCAGCTGTCTGCAGTAGAGGCCGATTGCGATCCCGGCGGGTGCGCCGCCACAGATCCTCAGGCGCCGCACGCAGATAAATCACCCGGCCGCGGTTTTTGAGAAATTGCCGGTTTGCTTCCGAAATGACGGCACCGCCGCCAGTTGCCAATACGATGCCGTTCATGGCGCTCAGCTGCTCGATCATTTTTTCTTCCCGGGAACGAAACCCTGATTCACCTTCGATTTCGAAAATGATGGGGATTTTTACCCCGGTGATCCGTTCGATCTCGGAATCGGCATCAAAGACTTCCATGCCCAGCCGGCGCGCAAGCATGCGACCGACGGATGTTTTCCCTGCGCCCATCAAACCGACCAGAAATATGTTGCTGGGCTCGACCGCGGTTTTAGTGGAATTTTGGTGACAGGGCAGCATGGGGTGATTTTAGCTGAAGCCGTGGAATGCCCGTATTGCAAATAAAAAGGGCGGCGCAATGCGCCGCCCTCCGGTCATTCCGGAAACGGGTTAACGGAGCGAGGCGCCGTCCTTCAGAATTTTCGGAGAAATAAAGATCAGCAGTTCACGACGGTCATCAACACGCTGGTTGTTTTTGAACATGAAACCGACGTAGGGAAGATCGCCGAGCAACGGTACTTTGGTCGTCGTGGAGCGCTCATCCTGTGTGTAGATGCCGCCGATTACGACGGTGCCCCCGTTTTCAACAAGCACTTCGGTCGCCACTTGCTTGGTATCGATCGATGGACCTGAAAGCGTGTTTTGACCGACGCTGTCTTTGTTAACCCGCAGGTTCATGATCACATTGTCATCCGGGGTGATTTGCGGTTTGACTTTCAGTGATAACGTAGCTTTACGGAAAGAAACGCTGGTCGCCCCGCTGGAAGTAGCCTGCTGATAGGGAATTTCCGTGCCCTGTTCAATCGTCGCCTCATTTTTGTCAGCGGTGATGACGCGCGGACTGGAAATGATTTTGCCTTTACCGTCAGCCTGCAGCGCTGAAAGCTCCAGATTGAGGAACTTGGTGCTCTTGTCGTTGAACAGCAGGAACGAAAATACACCAGGGTTCGCTCCCGAAAGGCCCTGTGCGGGTAAATTGACAAAGAGGCTTTCGTTAAATGGGGGCTGCGTGGCAATCTGACCGGTGGTAAATCCAGTTGCATTAAGCGAACCGCCGGCCAAGGCGTTAGTCCCTTGGCCACTGCCAACCCGGAAGCCCTGTCCAGTGCGGTCATTGAAACCGAGCCGGGCGCCGAGGTTGCGGCTAAATGTATCGTTGGCTTCGACAATACGCGATTCAATCATGACCTGGCGAACAGGTACATCGATTTGCTTCAGCAACTTCCGGACTTCTTCCAGTCGCGAGGGTGTGTCCTGCACGAAAACCGTATTGGTGCGCACATCAACGACAGCGCTGCCGCGCTTCGACAGAATGCGTTGCTTGGCATCGGACAAAAGTGCTTGGAATTCAGCGGCCTTTTGGTAGTTGACCTGCATGCTTTCGGTACGCAGCGGCTCCAAGTCGGCGATCTGCGAGCGCGCTTCAAGGGCGAGCTTTTCGCGGGTCGCCAGTTCGTCGCGCGGCGCAATCCACACCACGTTTCCGGTCTTGCGCATATCGAG
>JBIIZE010000038.1:0-10397 GCA_044346435.1 Burkholderiales bacterium | reverse complement strand
TGATCTGGCTGCAAAATCCTAGATTTACGACCGAAATGTGACAAACTTAACATTTTGAGAAGTTTGACATATCCGGCTCTCGGACACGATCCAAAAATGAATATATAACTTATTGTTTATAAACAAATAAAATTAATGTTTTCGATCCAATATGTTTGGGCTTAATGATACCGCTTTAACCATATTATGGACATACCCATCCAAAAAAACCGGTCGGCGGGGAACCGGCGACGCCAGCGGAGCCGCAGGCCCTGCCTTAGCGTATGCGCCAGAATCGTTCCATTTCAAGATAGGTAAAGGATGCCGTCCACCCGATCATCACGAATCCGGTGAGCGCCTCCATGCCCGACAGAAAGCGGATCGGCCCCACAGGAACCACGTCGCCGAAGCCAACTGTCGTGTAGGTAATCGCAGAAAGGTATACCGAATCAAGCAGACTCAATACACCCAGCTCCTTGGCGTTACTTGAAACAATATGTCCGCACTCGGGCCAGTGCAGCAACAACCAGATGGTGACGCCGAATATCCAGATCTCGATCACGTGCAGAACCAGCATCGAGAATATTCCATACAAAACCTTGATCCGTTGCGGCCCGCCCATGAACTGCAAACCGCGCGACGTCAGCAACAGGCCTTCGTAATGCACCAGCACGCACAGCGCCACAGCGCCCACAGCAGCCGTCACCACGGTCAGATTCACTACCCAATTGTCATACATGGCAAATATGCCGATCGCCGGTCGATGAGTCGATTCATCGACCAGTATAAGAGGAGTTGCGCGCCCTTTAAACAGCAGCACACGGCAATCCGGCAACTGAGCGGCGTAGTTCGCAGCGGCGGCGGCATACCCCAAAACCACACATTGCGGCCCCGGTGATTCACCGGACCGTCAAATTGCCCGCACTACCCGCGGCAAAAACAAGTGGAGCAATATGCCGCGCACCCCCAGAAACGTCGCGACCGCGGCCCACAAGCCGGCATTGCCGAAAACCGGCACTCCAAAATGCAGCGCGATCAGGAAACCAATGAACGAAACGATCACGGTGTTGCGCATGATGCGGGTGCGCGTCGCGGCAAGATAAACCCCGTCGTAAGTGTATGCCCAGACCGAAATCAGCGGCATCAGGGTGGGCCACCACAGATAGGCAGCAGCCGCCTCGCGCACTGCAGGGATCCCCGTCATCAGTGCGATGATGCCGTGACCGGCGGCGATGAATACCAGCACGTTGAGCATCCCGAACAGCCCGGCCCACACAAACACGACACGCATGCCGCGACGGAAAGCCTGGCGGTTGCGCCGGCCGACGGTTTCGCCGAGGATCGCTTCGGCCGCATGCGCGATACCGTCCAGACCAAACGAGGTAAACACCAGGAAATTGTGCAGCACCTGATTGGCGGCCAGCGGCAGGTCGCCGAGTTCCGCACTTTTGGCCATGAACAAAGCCAGCACGGAAACCACGCAGAACGTACGCAGCACGATGTCGCTGTTGATCGACAACATGCGCAACATCTGCACGGGGTCCAGCAACCGGCTGCGCAGTCCGTCATCGGGAAGCCGGCGCAATATGCGATAGACGCATAGCAGGCCCACGACCAGCCCGGCGTACTCTGAAATCAGTGATGCTGCAGCGACGCCCGGCACCCCCCAGCCCAGCCCGAAAACAAACAGCAGGCTGAGCGCGATGTTGGAGCCGTTGGTGACGAACAGGATGATCAGCGGCGTTCGTACATCACGCATGCCGTACATCCAGCCGATGAGGGCATAAGTGCCCAGCACGGCCGGCAGCGCCCAGACCCGGATCAGGAAATATTCGCGGGCGAAATGCTCCACTTCCCTGCTGCCCTTGATCAGCCACATCGCAAATTCGAGGATCGGCAATTGCAGCGCCAGCAGTGCGGCACCGATTGCGCCGGCGAGCAGCAGGGCGCGGCTGAGTATTGCCCTGACTTCGGCAAAATTGCCCGCCCCGCGCGCCTGCGCGGTTGGACCGGTGGTGCCCATGCGCAAGCAGTTGAACAGGTGGTAGATGAAATTGAACAGCATCGCGCCGATGGCGACAGCACCGATGTAATACGGCTCCGGGAGATGCCCCACCACGGCGGTATTCACAGCGCCCAGCAAGGGCACAGAAATGTTGGCGAGGATGATCGGCGCAGCCATCGCCCAGACCTGGCGATGGGTGACTGCAGTATTGGATGTCGCGGCGTGCGTCACGAGGAGCGCATTCTAACCGGCGGTAGTGGTACGCCGTAAGCGGTCGACAGCTTGCTTCAGCAAACCTGAAAATGACGCAGCGGCAAGCGCTGCGCGCTTACCAGCGCAGCAGACGCGCACCGACCAGCGCGCCCAGCGCTGTCGGGATCAGCATTCCGAGTGTGTACCAGATGCCGATGAAGGGCGCCGCCAGTTCCGGACAATGCAGAGCGTATACGGCTGCGCTGATTGCGCCGGCCAGCAGGCCCGCTGCCGCACCGGCCAGCGCAGGACGCACCGGCGCCAGCGATTTCATCACCCACAGCATCCCGAAAAAGGCCGGTGCCGACAGCAGCGACACGTTGACCAGGCAGGCCGCCCAGGTTTCGCCCCAGACCAGCATGCCGCGATCCTCGGGCGCAGCGCCAAGCAACGATGCTGCCGCCAGCACCCAGATCGCCAGAACCGGCGCGGCCAGCGCACCCCCGAGGCGCCCCAGCGCCATGCCGGGACGCGACAGGCGCGCGGCGGCCAGCAGCGCAACCGCAGCCAGCGCCGCCGGAAATGCCAGCTTGACCCAGAACATCGGTAGCCGCAGCGCAGCGGCGATGTCCGGCCGCACGCCGAGCAGCGCCACCATCAGCAGCAACGAGCCCAGCACACCGAAGCCCAGAGCCAGCGCATAACGCCGCTGCCAGACCCGCGTCGGGACTGCAACCGCATCGCTCGCCAGCATCGCAATCAGTTCATCCGTTTTCATGATCACTCCTTATCATCTCCGCCAGCGCCTTCAATCCGCGATGCACACCCACCTTCACGGCCGACTCCGACATCCCTGTCAGGGCAGCTGCTTCGGCAACCGACAATCCTTCCAGTTTCACGTGCTGGATCGGCAACCGTTGGCGGTCCGGCAACTGCGCCAGCAGGCGGCCGATATCCCGTCGTGCATCAGCGGCTTCATTTTCGGAATACGCAAATACTGCGGACTCCTCGTCCAGCGTTTCATTCAACAGTTCACGGCCTTCACGGCGCCGGAACAGATCCACCATCTTGTAGCGCGCAATCGCATGCACCCACGCCGTCAGCGGCTGCGCCGGATCATAGGTATGGCGCTGGTTGTGCACGGCGAGCAAAGTCTCCTGCAACAGGTCTTCGACGTCATCCGGCAGGCGTTGCAGCCGCACCCGGAAAAAACCCCGCAGATGCAAGCCCAGTGCCTGCAGGAATCCATGATAGGCGGCAGCATCGCCGGCCATGCCGCGAATCAGCAGATCCTTCAATCGTGTTTCGCTTGCGTTCACGCGGCCTTGCCTAATGGTTCGTTGCAGCGGGGGTGTCGGTTACAGACAGGAAGAAAAATATTTCCGACGCATTTTGCCTGACCCTGTAACCAATCGCCAATCGGCAACGAACTATCCTGCAGACCGCGCAACAAAGGCCACTTTGACCTGGATGCGCGGCTGATTACCCAACCCTCTTCAAGGAGCCTTCAGCATGAATTCGAAATCCCTCGCCATTACCGCCGTCACCCTCGCCGCTCTCGTATCCGGCGCCGCCATTGCCCAGGACAAGGGCGCTTCGATCAAAGGTGAAAAAGAACGCTGCTACGGCGTCTCGCTGGCCGGCAAGAATGATTGTGCCGCCGGCCCCGGCACCACCTGTGCGGGCACGTCCAAGACCGATTACCAGGCCAATGCCTGGAAATACGTGGCCAAGGGCACCTGCACCACGATGAAAACCCCCTCCGGCATGGGCTCGCTGAAAGCGATGTAAGAACGCGCTTGCGCCAATCAGCACCTCGCAACCATGACCACTTTCCTCAACGCCGGGCTGGGATTAAAGCCGCAGCATTTTGATGCCGCACTCGATTGCGGCTCGGCGGGGTTATGGTTCGAGGTGCACCCCGAGAATTACATGGTTGCCGGCGGCCCGCGACTCGCGTGGCTGGAGGCCATCCGCGACCGTCACCCGGTGTCGCTGCATGGCGTTGCCTTATCGCTTGCCGCAGACAGCGAACCTGATGCCGGGCATCTGCAACGGCTGGCAACACTGACACAGCGTATAGAACCTGCACTTGTTTCCGAACACCTGGCGTGGTCGACCTGGCGCGGCGCCTATCACCCGGACCTGCTGCCCTTCCCCCGGACCGGTTCTGCGCTGGCGCGCATCGCCGACAACATTGCACGCACGCAGGATGCTTTACAACGGCGTATTGCAATCGAAAACCCGTCGCATTATCTGCAGATTGCAGGCCATGAATGGGACGAAACGGAATTTCTGCAGGAACTCACGCGCCGCACCGGTTGTGGACTGCTGCTGGACGTGAACAACGTCTACGTCAGCGCCAGCAACATGGGATATTCCGCCGAAGACTACATTGACCGCTTTCCGGGCGAGGCGGTGATGGAAATCCATCTCGCCGGACATACTCCAGATCCGACTCTCGGCCACGCGCTGCTGGTCGACTCGCACGACGCGCCGGTCGCACCCGCGGTGTGGGCGCTTTATGAGCGCCTGATCCGCCGCATCGGACCGCGTCCGACGCTGATCGAACGCGACGACAATATTCCGGTGTTTACAGAACTGCTTGCCGAACGGGAACGTGCGGCGGCAATTCTGCAACAACCCATGGAGCAGGCTGCATGAGCATTTCCCCCGGCGACCTGGGCCGCTTCCAGGATGATTTCGCCAGCGCGTTGATGCGCGATGCGGCAAACGCACCGTTATCAATGACTGAACTGGCAACACAGCCGGCATTTGCGGTCTATCGCAATACGGTAATGAAAGCCTGCATCGATGCACTGCAGGCCAACTACCCCGCAGTCACGCGACTGGTCGGCGAAGAATGGCTGCGTGCCGCCGCAGCCGTCTATGTCCGAGAATCCCTGCCACGGCTGCCGATGCTGATCGACTATGGCGCGGACTTTGCCCGTTTTCTTGCCCGTTTCGAACCTGCCGCGGAACTACCCTATCTGCCGGGCGTTGCGCGGCTCGAACGCTACTGGAGCGAAGCGCATACCGCCCCTTCGGAAGCAGTACTGAACCCCGCCATGCTCGCCAGGCTCGCACCCGAAGCTTTTTTCCATGCGCGTTTGCAATTGCATCCGGCCGCGCGCTGGGCATGGTTTTCCGATGTGCCGGCCTACAACATCTGGTCACGCAACCGCAGCGAAAACACAAACGAAGGCGACATTGACTGGAAATCCGAAGGCGCATTGCTGACGCGTCCGCAGGATGCCGTTGAATGGCGCGCAATCGATCAGGCGGGCTGTGCATTTCTGGATGTCTGTACCGAAGGTGGCACGCTTGCCGAAGCCGCGCAGGCCGCCATCGAGATCACACCCGAAACCGATCTGAGCCGTCTGATGGCCACACTGCTTGAAGCCGGCGCATTCAGCAAGCTCCACGTCCCGACCTGATCACCGCAAAGGAAAATCTGATGAAAAGCACGATCGCCTCTGACAGCTACGAATCCACCGGACCTGTCGGGTATTGGAATGTCATTGCCGGGCAGATCACCGACTGGATCAGCCACAACATTCTCGCCATCGCATCGCGCGCCGCGGTCGCGGCGATTTTCCTGTTCTCGGCAAGGACCAAGGTCGATGGCCTGCTGACCATCAAAGACACCACGTTCACGCTGTTCGCCGAGGACTACAAGGTTCCGCTGCTGCCGCCGGAACTCGCGGCCTACATGGCCACATACGCTGAACACCTGTTTCCGATGCTGCTGATCCTGGGCTTGTGCACACGGCTGTCGGCGCTGGCACTGCTCGGCATGACCGCGGTGATCCAGATTTTTGTTTATCCCGATGCCTGGCCGACGCATCTCATTTGGGCTGTGCCGATGCTCTATCTGATCGGCCGTGGCAGCGGCACATTGGCTCTGGATTACCGCCTGGGTATCAAATAATTTCCATTAAAAACAATTAGTTAGTAACAATGTCGAGCACCGGCTTACCCACCATTCGGCGCTCTTCATAGGCCGCATGCGCCTCTTCGACATTGTCCAGCGTGTACCGGCCGGCGATGCTGATGTTCAGCGAACCATCGATCAGTGCGCAGAACAGATCGTCGGCACGTCGCTGAATTTCAGCGGCATCGCGCAGATGATCGGCCAGTCGCGGCCGCGTCAGGAACAGCGAGCCGGATTCGCCGAGTTCCAGCGGATCAAGATCCTTCACCGAACCGGAGACGTTGCCGTAATTGATGATCAGGCCGCGGGTGCGAGCGGTGCGGAAACTGTGACGCAACGAGGTCTTGCCGATCGAGTCGTACACCACATCCACACCCATGCCACCGGTGGCCTCACGCACCGCCTCAACAAAACGTCCGCCGTCATACAACACGACGAAATCGGCACCACGTTTACGCGCCACCGCCGCCTTCTCCTCGGAACTCGTCGTCGCAATGACCCTTGCGCCGCTGCGTTTCGCCAACTGGATCAACACCTGTCCGATGCCGCCGGAGGCGGCATGAACCAGGCAAGTCTTCCCGGGGCCGAGCTGACCGACGTCATGCGCCAGATAATGTGCGGTGTACCCCTGAAACACCGAAGCAGCCGCAAGATCGAGTGCGACCGCATCGGGAACCTTCACCGCCTGCCAGGCCGGTACCACGGCATATTCGGCATAACTGCCCCAGACGATGCACCAGGCGACGCGATCACCAACCCGATGCGTCGTCACACCTGCGCCAAGCGCCACCACCTGCCCCGCCCCCTCCATACCCAGTGTGCAGGGAAGTCTTACCGGATAAGTGCGCGATTTTTCGTATTTACCCTGCCGGGTGTGGATATCCATGAAATTAATACCAGCATGATGGACGCGAACAAGCACGCTTCCGGGTGGCGCCTCCGGAATGGGCGCATCGATGCGCTGCAGGACTTCGGGCCCGCCGTATTGATGGATCTGGATGGTTTTCATGGATGGAAAAACAGGATCAATAAAGACGGGATTATCCCGCATCTGCGGACCGGCTTCTGAACCGGTGTAAGGACTGATACATTGTGGCGACCAAACCATAACCGTCAGCGCCAGGGAATTTTCCGCAGCAGGCGCGGTCAGACGGCTGCACAGGAGAAATCATGAAACGACGCGGATTTTTGCAAGGCCTCACGCTGGCCGCATTCGGCAGCACCTTCCACCACAATGCCGCGGCAGCCCCCGTCGGCACGATGAAAGAGATCCAGGCCATGCAGAATAACTGGCGCGCCCTGCTCGCCGCCGGTTTCAAGGCGCCGGCACCGACCGAGGCGCTCAAGCTGTCCAATGATGAATGGCGCAAACGCCTCGACAAGGCGCAGTTCAACGTGCTGCGCGAGGAAGGCACCGAACGCGCCGGCACCAGCCCGCTGAACGGCGAAAAACGCCCGGGCGTGTTCGCCTGCGCCGGCTGCGACTTGCCGCTGTTCACTTCGGATATGAAATACGAATCGGGCACCGGATGGCCGAGTTTTTTTACGACGATTCCCGGCGTGTTCGCCACCAAGAAGGATTACGTGTTGTTCTCTCCGCGCACGGAATACCACTGCATGCGTTGCGGCGGACACCACGGTCATGTCTTCGACGACGGTCCGGCACCGACCGGCCAGCGCTGGTGCAACAACGGCGTGGCGCTGAAGTTCATCCCGAAAACCGCCTGACCGGAAGCGGGCGCAGGGCCGGCTCCGCATCATGGTCGCGCCTTCGCGCAAGCACCGGCGGTTGCGCTACACTGCGCTGCATGAGTGCCCCCCTCGTCCAAACCGGTCTGCACATTACGTCTTGCACGCGGCAGCGATATTCAGCAAATCGCCGTGATGTCGCGCTGCCTGATCGAAGTCGGTTTGCGCGGCTGGACCTGGCATCCCACCCGCATCGCCCGTGCGCTGCGCAGTCGTGAAACCTGCGTGCTGGTTGCCGGGATCGAAGACCGTCTAGCCGGTTTTGCCATCACCGAATTCGGTGACACCCGCGCCCACCTTTCATTGCTCGCCGTACAACCCGCCCATCAGCGCCAGGGTATCGGGCTGACGATGATCGAATGGATCATGGAATCCGCATTGACCGCCGGCATTACCCGGATCGATGTTGAAATGCGCTCCAATAATTTTGCCGCGCGAAGCTTTTACGAAGCACTGGGTTTTGTGCTGACCGGCCAGGTCGCCGGTTATTACCAGAACATCGAAACCGCAGTACGCATGCAGCGCCGCCTCGGCTCGATGGTTGCCTCTCCTGAACAGTAATCGGCGACGGTTCGTTACATTCAAAACGCCGGCAATTTGCCGGCGTTTTTTATGCACAATCTAGTCAGCAGGCCACCGTCACGCCGTGACGGGACAGCGCCCAGGCCACATGCTCACGTACCAGCGGCGACGGGTCATCCATCCGCGCACGCAATGCGGCAACCACCCCGGTTGATGTCGGTGCATTGCCGAGACCCACGGCGATATTGCGCAACCAGCGTTCGTGGCCGATACGATGAATCGCGCTGCCGGCCAATCTGGCCGCAAAAGTCGCCGCATCCCAGGCAAACAATTCAACCAGCGTCACATCATCCAGACCGTTGCGCACAGCGAAATCAGGTTCCGCGCTGACCTCGGCATAACGATTCCACGGACAGACCAGCTGGCAATCGTCACAGCCGTAAACACGGTTGCCGATCAGCGGTCGAAGAGGCTCCGGAATACTGCCCTTGTGCTCAATGGTCAGATAGGAGATGCAGCGCCGGGCTTCCAGCTGGTAAGGCGCAACGATGGCCTGCGTCGGACAGACGGTGATGCATCGGGCGCAGGTACCGCAGTGTTCAGTCTGCGGCGGATCCACCGGAAGCGGCAGATCAGTATAAATTTCCCCGAGAAAAAATGCGGACCCACCCTCGCGATTGAGCAGCAGCGTGTGTTTGCCGCGCCAGCCGAGACCGGCCTTTTCCGCCAGCGCGACCTCCATCACCGGCGCACTGTCGGTAAACACCCGATAACAGTATTCGCCGACCCCTGCCTGAATGCGTTCCGCCAGTTGCTGCAGCCGGTTGCGCAACACTTTGTGATAATCCCGGCCGGTCGCGTACCGCGAGATAAAGGCCTGTGCGCCGTCGCGGATTACCGACCAGCTTTCACGGGCGGCGGGCGGCGTGTAGTTCATGCGCACGGTGATGACCCGCAGAGTACCGGGCACCAGTTCCGCGGGACGGGAACGTTTGACACCATGACGTGCCATATAATCCATATCGCCATGCCAGCCCCGCGCCAGCCATTCTGCGAGACGCGGTTCAGCATGCGACAGATCGCAGTCGGCAACCGCGACCTGCTGGAAACCGAGTTCGGCGCCCCAGCTTCCGATGTCGCGGCGAAGCGCCGACCAATCGACGATTTTCTGGACTGCACTGTTTTGCATAACCCGAATCATAAACGCACGCTGCAACTGGCCTCCGAAGAAGAGACGCTGGCGCTGGGCCGCACGCTCGCGCCCTTGCTTGAACCCGGCATGACGGTGCACCTGCGCGGCGACCTTGGCGCCGGCAAAACCACCCTGGTCAGGGGCGTGCTGCGGGGCCTCGGATACGAGGGCAGGGTCAAAAGCCCGACATTTACCTTGCTTGAACCTTACAATTTTTCTAGGTTATACTTGTATCACTTTGATTTTTATCGGTTCCTTGATCCGCAGGAACTGGAGGAAACGGGCTTCCGGGAATACTTCAACCCTCAGTCCGTATGCCTGATCGAGTGGCCGGAAAAAGCACCTGACCTGCCACCCGCGGATCTGGACATTGAATTGCATGCCATTGATCAAGGTCGATCCATGGTCATTACGGCGCACACGGAGGCTGGAAGGCGTTGTCTCGAAAAGCTGAAAAACTGAGACCCGTCACCCCCATTGCGGCAACCCCGCCGTCAGCGCATCGTTTTTTCCAGTCATTGTTGCAACCATTGCTCTTCTGCATTGCGCTGGTATTGACCGGATTGCCGGCGATGGCCGCCGACATCGTGGTCAGTTCAACCCGCGTATGGCCTGCACCGGACTACACCCGCGTCACCATCGAGTCCCAGCAGCCCATCCGCCACAAGCTGTTCAATCTCGAAAATCCCGACAGGCTGGTGCTCGATCTGGAGGATGTCGCGCTGAATGCCGCGCTGACTGACATTGCCGGCAAAATCAGCGCCGAAGATCCTTACATCAAGGGAGTGCGTGCTGGCCGTTTCAAGCCGGGCACGATACGCCTG